>JAKEEH010000163.1 GCA_022616725.1 Limisphaerales bacterium
ACCGTTGGAGCCAACGTTACTGCTATCGCACGGCGAGCCATGGACCGCAGTTTACCGGCTCCAGCGCATAACTCCAGTTATTTATCAGACACTACACTAGGAGGTTCGATATCCATGAGAAATGCAGCCACGGATTATCCGCGAGAGGATGGCCTGTGGTTCCGGCGTTCGGACTGTACTGTCCGGACCCGGGCGGCGATTGCACGGCCCCGACATGAAATGGAAAAGTGTTTTCCTCGTGATCGTGCACCCATTGCGTCCAGCCGAGAACGATCTGCTTGAGATTGTTCTTGCAGAAGGCCATGCGCCCCTTTTCCTTGGCCCGGCTCAGCGTCGGAAGAAGCAACCCGGCGAGGATCGCGATCACGGCAATAACGACGAGCAACTCGATCAACGTGAAGCCCGGCGTCGGCGGCCTTGCTCGGTCCCTTTTCATGGGTTGGGCCAGTGTCTGCGACCCGAGGAGTTTGTAAAGCACAGACAATCACGTTGAATCGTTAAGCTGGAACTCAGAACTGGGCGATGCGGCGCCAAAGGCCTTTCAACGCTGGATCGGCGATCGCCTTGAGCTTGAGGGGTTCCTCGCCAAGCTGGAGCGCGCAGACCAGCCAGTGTTTGGCATCGTCCCACAGGGCGAGTTGGGCGGCGTAGCGAGCCAGGTCGTACATCACCTCGCTGCAGTTCTCAAATTGGTCTGCGACGTCGAGCAGGGTTTCATAGGCGGCCTCTGTGGCGCCGGCGCCATGTTGAGCCGCGGCGAGCATACGCCAGCCGAATGGGCGGTTTGGCCGTCGGTCGGTGAGGATTTCGGCCATCATCAAACAGGTTTGCCAGTTCTTCTCGGCGGCATAGATTTTGGCCCGCACTTCGACAACTTCCACGTGCAGGCGATTGTCTGGAATGATCTGATTGATCTCGTGGAAAGCTTCCTGATGGTTGCCGAGTTCGAGCCAACCTTCGGCGGCCTGCAAATGGCGAGCTTCCTGCGGCAAGAGTGAGCGCATGGCCTTTCCGCT
The DNA here is from genome assembly GCA_022616725.1 of Limisphaerales bacterium. Lineage (GTDB taxonomy): Bacteria > Verrucomicrobiota > Verrucomicrobiia > Limisphaerales > JAKEEH01 > JAKEEH01. The sequence continues at coordinate 1,017 of JAKEEH010000163.1, forward strand.
ATGATATGCGATGCGTCAAGAGGGGTCGTCGGTTGGTCGGTTGAGAGTTGAGGGCGCTTTCAGCTTGACCGGCCAGCCAGGTTTCGACCTTGACATTACTCAAACGTCCTCAGCCGCGTGCCATTCATGCGGGATGTCACGCATGATGAGCGCGTGATCGAATTCCACCGAGCCTTTCGGGAACTGGCGGCGGTCTTCAAAGAAGCTCGATGAGACTTCGCACACCTCCAACGGTTTGACGCGCCATTCCATCGTTTTCAGCACCAGGCCATCCAATCCGTTCGCGCGGTGCTTGACCGAATAGCCGACGCTTCCTCCCTCAAAGAACGAGGAAGACTCGCTGCACGATGAAAAGCACGAGTTGGCGGGCAGGCGAACGCCATCGCGGCCAACCACCGTCACGGCAACTTTGCCGTCCAGCGAACGCATCTTGAGCTCAATTTCGTTTCCGTGATCGACCACGGAGAATTGTGCGCCATTGTGCTCGCCGGGAAACAGCCGTCCGCCCGCGAGGCGATTCACCAGCGAGTTGCTGTCCCGACGCGGTATGAACACGCCTTCACGGTCCATCCCGGTCGCGTCCCTCCAAAGGACGGCGATCCGATGCGCCGCGTTCTCACTGGAGAAGCCAATCAGCGCAGGCATGCCCGCCGGGCGGATTTGTTCCAGGCGAATGAGGCAGACGCCAACGATCGCAAATCCCTCGTGCAGCTTGGGTCGAAATGGCGTCGGCAGAAGCTTCTGCACAGCCGCTGGATCAGCCCGGAAATTCACCAGCAGCCGGCGCTTTATCACGCCTTTGATTACCGGAAGCCGCATAAGCCCGAACAAAGTTGCACTGCCGCGATGAACCTGTCCACTTGATCCGCTCCGCGACCGGATCAGGGTGATTTTGCGCACGACAGACGCAGAATATTACTTTAGGGGTTGCCACATTGTAACGGTTCTGTTACAAACGCCTATTCCTTAGGTCAGCGGGAGCTCTACTTTGCTCAACGCTGGTTTAGCAAACATAACGAGAAGCGAATATATGAGACAAATCACCAAATTCCTCATGTGCCTTGGGCTCTTCCTTGGCGTCACGGCGGCCACCTCGCTCAACGCCGCGACATCGACCTTCCAAAACGGCGTCAATGGCTATACTGGCACGGTGGACACTCACGTCAGGGACAGCGGCGTCAATGTCAGCGAAGCAAATAACGTGATTTTCCTCACGGACGGCGAAAACCCGATTTCGCATGCCATGATCCGCTTTGATAACATTTTCGGCCTCGGACCGGGACAGGTTCCGCCGGATGCGACCATCACTTCGGCTTTTCTCGTGCTAAGGACTGCCAACAACGGAAACACAGTCAACTTCTATCGCATGCTGGTCCCGTGGGAAGAGACCAATACATGGAACGTGATGGTGAATGGGCTTTCACCGGACGACGTGGAAATGGCATCGGCAGTCGAGTTCGCAACGGTCGATCAAGCGCCTGTTGGGACGGTCAGTACTAACGATGTCACGGCCATCGTCCAGGGCTGGCTCGCCGGAACTTTTCCGAATTTCGGCTGGGGCACGCAGCCGACCAGCACCGACGGATGGCAGGTTGATTCCTCCGAATCTGGCACCATCGCCAACCGGCCGATGTTGATCATTAATTTTGAGGAGGCGATGGTGCGGCCAGTCATGATTGTCCAGCAACCGACCGGGGGCACCGTCAACGAGGGTGGCACGTTTACGTTTTCGGTCATCGTTGCGGGCACCGATCCGGTTTACCAATGGCGTTTCAATGATATGGATATCCTCGGTGCGAACAGTTCGTCTTACACCATCCCGCGCGTTCTTCGCACGGACGAAGGGACCTACACCGTCGTCGTCCAGAACAGCATCACCGCCCCGATTACCAGTTCAGGGGCGTTCCTGGATGTGATCCCGGATCTCACGGGTCCGCGCGTGATCTGCGCGTACGCTACGAACAACGACAATGTCACCATTTTCGTCCAGTTCTCCGAACTGGTCACAGGCGCTGACGCTCTGGGCAATTACATGGTTGTCCCGGCAGGCGGCGGCACTCCCCTGACCATTGCAAGTGCCGCTTACGGCGGAGCTTCTGCTACCGAGGGTAACGTGGTCGTCCTGACGCTCGATGCCGCGACACCCTGGGTCGCCCCCGGAGCATATAATCTGATGTTTGGCAATGCGATCACTGACCTTTTCGGCAACGCAATCGTCGCCGGCCAAAGGCCCATTGGTCTGTATTCCGACGCTACCTTTGGCATCACCGAGTCCCAGATCTGGACGTTTAATGATGATGGCCAGAATATTGGCGATACGTGGAAGGAGAGAATCTATAACGACAGCGCGTGGAAATCCGGCCCCGCTCTGATTGGCTTCGAAACCGCAGCACTTCCCGAGCCGCTCCGCACCCCGGCTGATCGTCTCGATGATGTCGGAACAGTGATTCGCACGTTCTATTTTCGGACGCACTTCAACTATGGGGGTCCCGCCGGCGACGGGACGCTGAGATTTCGCACCGTTCTTGACGATTCCGCTGCCATTTACCTCAACGGCGTCGAGATCTTCCGCAACCGACTGCCCGCTGGTCCTTTGGATTATTTGACACCTGGCGCCGGCGACGCTGTGGGTGATGCTGTCTATGAAGGACCGTTCACGGCGTGTGCCACCAACCTTCTGGTGGGCGACAACGTGATCGCTGTTGAGGTTCACCAAACCGGCGGCAACAGTTCCGACATGGTTTGGGGCATGGACCTGGCATCGGTAATCCCCCAAATCACGCCCTGCTCGATTGTGACCCAGCCCGTCGGCACCAACATCACTGTAGAAGGCTCGCCGTTCACACTGCGGGTGGTCGCCGGCGGTTCCAATCCGCGCTATCAGTGGCAGCTTAACGACGTCGATATTCTGGACGCCACCAATGCGACCTACGCTGTTGCGCAATCTGACTGCGAGGTCCATGCAGGCATGTATCGCGTCATCGTGCGCAACGACGCTCCAAGCGAGTGCACCAGCGCGAGCGTGAACGTTACCATCACCTGCGACACCCTTCCGCCCGTCGTCGCCTGCGTTTACGGCACGAACGACACCATTGTTGTCGTGTTCAACGAGTTGACCACCAATGGCCTGGAATTCTTCAACTTCACCGTCGAACCCGCCACCGATGGCGCTGCGGTGGCTGTCGCAACCAACTTCTATACCTCCGGCACGGATATCGGGACAACCGTTCTGGTTGTCATTGATGGTACCACGCCATTGACACCCGACAAACCCTACAACGTCACCGTGCAGGGCATCGCCGACCTGTTCGGCAATACCATGCCCGCGCCGGTCACGCTGGCTATTCCGTTGTTCAGCAGCGCGTCCCTATTGTCGGTCCCTGGTTCTCAGTGGCGTTATGAGACCAGCGGCACCGATTTGTCGAACACCTGGTACGCCGTCGGTTACAATGACGGTGCCTGGCCCTTGGGCAGTGCCGTCTTCGACGCCGAACGGGAGCCGCGCACCGAGGTCGGCGGCTATCCTGTCGGCACGCAGACGACCCTCTCAAACGCGGCCAACACCGCGCAAATCCCAACTCACTACTTCCGGACTCACTTCAACTATTCCGGACCCGCCACCGCGACCCTGCAATTGACGGCCGTCCTGGATGACGGCGCGGTCTATTACCTCAACGGTCGCGAAATCCTGCGCATCGGCATGCCCGCCGCTCCGGCGCCCATACTGTTCAATACCCTGGCAAACCGGACGGTGGGTGACGCAACCAATGAATTCCTGTTTGCCTGCGTCACCAACCTCGTCAACGGCGACAATCTCCTGGCCGTTGAAGCCCATCAGGTCAACTTGACAAGTAGCGATCTCACCTTCGCCACGGGCATTAACGTCTATTCAACCACGCCATTGCCACGATTAAGTATCGCTCCGGGGCCCGGCGCGGGCGAGGTCACCATAACCTGGACCGTCAGCGGCACCCTGCAGCGCTCGGCCAGCCTGTCCACCCCCAACTGGCAAAACGTCGGTGGCGTCGTCGGAAACTCCTTCACGACCCAGGCCACCGGCATGGGCTTCTTTAGGTTAACAAACCCTTAATTACCCGCTTTATCCAATCGCCAGACCGGGTCTCCAACCGAGACCCGGTCTTTTTGTGCTGGCTTGCTGCGGCTGCCGCGATCGCCGTTGCCGTTGGCGGCGCAAACGGCGATGAGTCACTTTGCAAGGAGTGCCCGCCCCCGCATGGCCGCGCAAGTCATTGCAGCACAAATACTTACGCTGCCGCCTCTTCGTTCGCTTTGTTGCCTTCTGTAGCGCCTTCAAACCTTGTCAATCGGAAATCGAAACCATTTTGTCGCATACTGGCGCATACTGTCGCGTACTGGCGCATACTGGCATGTTAAACGGGCCCCATCCCCAAATGCGCCAAAAACCCATGGTATAATAGGCACATGAAGACAGAGCTATATTTATTATATAC
>JAKEEH010000164.1 GCA_022616725.1 Limisphaerales bacterium
GTGTGCCAAAATTGCAGAAGGCAATCGGCTATCCCGGCTATTACCGCATGGTAAAGAACTTGATCGACCAATCGAGAATCTCAACCTGATTCAACCATGGCTTACGGAGGGGTAGGTCTGGAGCAGCGGAGACCCGGACGCAAGGCGCGCGGCGCGCCCCGTGCGCCACGGCTCCTGATCGTGAACGCCGATGACTTTGGCCTCAATTCGAGCGCCAATCACGCCATCATCCGCGCGCACCGCGACGGAATTCTCACCTCGGCGAGCCTGATGCTCAATGAACCCGGGTTCGAGGAAGCCGTCGCGCTGGCCCGCGAACATCCGCTCCTGGGCATCGGGCTCCACCTCACACTCTTGTGCGGCCATTCGACGCTCGGCCCGGATAAAATCCCCGGCCTTGTCAATGAAAAAAGGGAGTTCGACTCAGATCCCGTCCGGGTTGGCTTCCAGTATTTTTTTCGGCGGCGCGCCCTGCGCGAACAGTTGCGGGCAGAAATTCGGGCGCAGTTCGAGAAGTTCTGCGCCATCGGCTTTCCGCTCGACCATGTGGACAGCCATCATCACCTGCACGCGCATCCGGTAGTCTTTCGCATTCTCATTGAAAGCGCCGAACAGCTTGGCATCACTCATTTGCGCTTGACCAGTGAACCGTTCGGAGTTCACGCCCGCCTGGCCATCGGTTATCGCCTCGAACGCCTCAGCCATGGAATCATCTATTGGCTCCTGGCCGGCAGGGCCCGGCGCGCGCTGCGCCGCCTGGACATTAAACACACCGATGCCGTCTTTGGATTATTGCAGGATGCGCGCGTGGATGAATCCTACCTCGAACGGCTCCTGCCACGCCTGCCTCCGGGCGTCTCGGAAATCTACTCTCATCCTTCGCTCGACCGCTTCAAGCACGAAATGGAAGCGCTCATCAGCCCCCGCATTCGCGCTCTCGTGGAAGAACTTGGCATTCGGCTCATTCGCTACCGCGATATATGAATCGGCCGGCGCGTTGCTATCAACTCTGGATGAAATAGCTCAGGTTTTCGAGTTCGATCGCCAGATTGACATTATTCACCACGACTTCTTCCGGCACTTGCAACACGAGCGGGGCAAAGTTCAGGATGCCACTGATCCCGGCTTCAACCAACTGGTTCGTTACCTCCTGCGCGACAGTGGCGGGCACCGTGATGATGGCCATGCGCACGCCGCGTTCACGAATGAATTCCTGCAGCTTTTCCATGGAAAACACCGGCTTCGCCCGGTTCCGCTTCGCCCCGGGCAACAAATCAAAAGCGGCCACGATCTCAAAACCTTCCTTTTCGAACCCGCGATAGGCCAGCAAGGCACTGCCAAGATTGCCCACGCCCACAAGAATCACCGGCTGAAGGCTGTTTGTGCCGAGGAGGTCCGAAATCATCCGCGTCAACTCCTCGACATCGTAACCGAGGCCGCGGGTGCCGAACTGACCGAAATAAGTCAGGTCCTTGCGCAATTGGGTCGGCTTGACGCCGGCCGCCTTGGCCAGCGCCTCGCTGGAAACCGTCCGGATGGCGTTGCTCTTCAGCCGTTGCAGGCAGCGCAGATACACCGAAAGACGATAGACGGTTTTTCGCGGAATTTCCGGGCGGGCTGGCTTTTTCAAGTCGTCACCAATGCAGCGCCTTGTAAGGCACCGTGCGCCAAATGTCAAATCGCCTGCCCTGGCCTGATCTGTAACAGGAAAATTCCCACCCCGACGCAGGTGATGCCGATCCACTGGATTGTGGAGAGCGGTTGCTGGAAAAGCCGCCACAGCACAATTTGCAAGAGCGAAAAGGCGCCGCCGAAACAAAGAGCGTAAACCACGTTTGCATTCGCGCGCCGTAGCGCGAGCGTCAAGGCGATCGGCGCCAGCGCGCCAATCAAGTTTCCCACGATGAAATGAAAGAGCGCGCGCTTTCCGGCGCTATCGGCAGCGAACTTAAAATGAACACTGGACCAGACATTTGCGATCATGAAACCCACTACGCACGCAATTACAAACGCTGCTTTCATGCTGTAATATGGCATGCGACGATGACTTGTCGCGACCGCGCGGTGCCGTGTTTTAACCCCATCCTGAGGAAGCAATCGGCAAGGCGGCCGGCATCAGCAGCAGCTCGCCGAGATCCATTCGAGATATCTGCGATTGCCCGCTGCGATCGGCAGCACGATGAACTCCGGGGTGTCGTAGGGATGAGCCGCAAGAACGCACTTTTCGAGCGCCGCCAGCCGCTGGCGAGTCGTCTTGATGATCAGCAGCAATTCAGCGCCGCGCTCCACTTTGCCTTGCCACCAGTAATGCGACTCCACCCGGGGCACGATGTTGACGCAGGCGGCGACACGAGCCTTCAAGCAACCGCTAGCGATCCGGCGGGCCGTCTTGATGTCCGGCGCCGTCACCAGCACGGCCGCGTAACCCCTTACTGCGCGCCGTCCACCGTTTGGCATAACATGGGTTCCGTTTCCCGGCCGGACCGTTCGCGGTATTGCGCGGCGATGTGGCGCCTAAAATCCTCAACACCCGCCCGCCGCAGGAGGTTGATCGTTGCGCCTCCAAAACCCCCGCCCGTGAGCCGGGCGCCCAGACACGCAGGGTGTGCTCGCGCCAACTCCACCAGCAAGTCGAGTGCCGGCGTGCTGTTCTTAAAGTTATCGCGTGAGCTCTCGTGACTCTGAAACATGAATTGGCCGAACTGCTCGAAATCACCGTCGCGCAATGCCCTCGCGCCATAGACCGCGCGCCGAATTTCTCCAACCACGTGGGACGCGCAGGCATATTCACAATCCGATAGCCTTCCCCGGTTTGCGGCGAGCATCCGCCCATCTACCGCCCGCAAGGTTTTCACGCCCAGCGCCTTTGCGGCCGATTCGCAATGCGCGCGCAATTCATTGTACTCCCCGCCGACCAACGAGTGCTTGACCCCCGTGTTGCAGACCACGATCGCAATCTCCCCCAGCATCGGAACGGGCTCCACAGCCAGCGATTGAAAATCGATTTCAATGGCATGATGCGCTTTGCCAAACAGGCTTGAAATCTGATCCAGCAATCCACACTGGACGGCCACAAAGCTGTTTTCTGCGGACTGGCAAAGCTTGGCCATCTCGAGCTTCTCCTGCGGGGTCAACGGCGGCAGGTTGCCGCCACGATCGGGTTGCGGCGGCGTGCCGAGCCCAGTGGTCGTGAGGCTGTATGGCCGCAACCTCCGCATTGTCAATGCAGTCGCAACTTCAATTGCCGCCGAACTGCTCATTCCTGCCCCCATCGGGACAGTGCCATGAATCGCAGCGTTAAAGCCGCCGAAAGGAACACCCCGCTTCCGCAACTCGTTCAGCACGCCCTTGACGTAATCGGCCCATGGCGCAGCCGGATTCCTCTCGAGCTTCAACGTGGCAAACTTCTCTCGCTCCGGGAAGGCGCTCGAGGCAATTTCAATCCAGCCATCACTGCGCGGCGACGCGGCGAAATAGACGAACTTATCCACGGCCAGGGCTAAAACCAGGCCCTGATTGTAGTCCGTATGGTTGCCCAACAACTCTAAACGCCCTGGTGCGCGCGCAACGTGCGGCGGCGCATGACCGAAGTGGCGCTTGAACAAAGTGACGACCTCGCTGTTCAGGTCCCGTTGCATGTCCCGGCCAAATCTAGCACCTCACAACAGCAGTGACTATGAAATCCGCGCGTGCTCCCGGACAACCCGCCTGCTCATCGTTGAGTTACAGCCTCGCCAATAATCGCAGCGATCCTTTCGTTTGTTTGTTCATCTTTGACCGCGACGCGCATCGCATGCGTGCCGAGTTGCGTTCCCATTAAGGCTGCGTCGCGCAGAAACAACCCGCGCTCACGGCAGCGCGCTACGACTGTCCTTGCGTCCGGTCCGGCTTTCGGCAGATGACACAACAGGAAGTTCGCGATGCCGGGGACTGGCTTCCAACCCAGTGTTTGCAGGCGCGTTGAGAACGCTTCACGCAGCTTGCGCGTTTGGTCGTAACGCATCTCGTAGTAGGCAGGATCTCTCAACGCGCCGATTGCGGCGACTTGTGCCGGCAGACTGACGACCCAAGGCGGCGTGAGCGCGCGCAGTTCTTCCAGGTGCGCCGGTCCCGCGCAGAGATAGGCCACTCGCGCACCACTGAGCGCATAGACCTTCGACATCGACTTGCAGACGATCACATTCTCCGTTTGCACCGCGAACCCCTCCAGGGATTCTCCAGCGCCCGCGTATTCGATGTAGGTTTCGTCCACCCATACACGCGTTCGCCCGGGCGCCTGGCGCAACACTCGTTCCAGGTCGGCGCGGCGGACATGCCGTCCCGTCGGGCTGTTCGGGTTAACGACCACCACCAGGTCGTATTCGTCCGCCAACGCGGCTTCGAGCCGGCCAAGGTCAATATCAAAGTCGTTCTCCGGCGAGAGGGTGAGCCGATCGACGGTACAGCCGATCACCCGCTCCAGAACATGCGCGTACTCACCATACGTCGGGTCGAGAATGAGCGCCGTCGAACCCGCCGTCAGCCACTGCCTCAGTGCGCGAAAGATCAGGTCGGAGGACCCGCCACCCGGCAGGATATTCTCGGGCGGAACGCCCCGAGCCGCTGCGATCGCTTCAATGAGACCCCGGCATTGGGTGGGCGGCGAAGTCCGCAGCAGCCACGGCAGATGCTCGCGCAAAGCCTCCATCACGCCCGGCGCGGGATCGAACCACGCATCGAGGACATCCGCGCTAATGATCCCTTCTCGCTTTGCCAGTGCGTCGAACGATTCGCCAAGGGCTTTAAAGAAATCGCCGCCATGAAAGCATGCCGCCGGCCGGCGAAACGGAAACTGAAGCTGCCAATCCGTTTTCTCCTCGAGCCTTTCCACCACGTTCCATAGATCATCGACGCGCCCCCGCACCGCCGCCACGGGCGCGTGAAGAAGATCGTAAGTGACCGCGCCGGACTTGACCGAAAGGCCCGTCTCCTCCAGGCCCACACGCAGGTAAAGATCCACCACTTCGCGGCGGCCAATCGCCACGATCCGCTTGCCGCCGTGGCTCTCCACCCAGCGAAAGGCGGCGTACATCAGTATGGAAGCAATCTCTTTCCCGCGATGCGGCGCCAGGACAGTCAGGAGGCGAACCTCGAAAGCATCCGCCTCAAGCGAGAACGACAGCGCAGAGCGCGCAAAGTATTTGTCGATGGAGAAACCTTGCTCACCCGGCGGCGTCACGCTGATGAAACCAGCCAGCTCAGCGCCGATTTTCGCCACCAGAAACACGTTGATTCGGTCCAGTGCGTCGGTCAGCCGTCCGTTTCCGTTAATCGGATGCTGTCCAATCTCGCGGGCATAAACTTCGTGACGGGCGGCATAAATGGCCTCGCGATCCGCTGCGTCGGCCAATTGGAGAGTGATTCGCGGGGTGCGATGGGAATTCTGCTTTGCTGGCTGCACCAAGGTTGCTCTCATGCGCGCAACCGTAAGAGCGGATCGCCCCTTTAGCGAATCGATAAAATCTGCCGCTGGATTGATTTAATCGATGGCGAACACCGCCCGGCGGTGCGCCGCTGACCAGTGATTAGTGATTAGTGATTAGTGATTAGTCATGAGTCCTAACCACCCACTACTCACTACTCACTACTCACCGACCCACTTCACGCGACCGCGGAATTTGCTCCGCACGCGCCTCCGCCGATCCCAATGCTCCCCGATTGGTCACCGGTGAAAGTCCCCGGCGGCTACCGTGCGCCCCTGGACGTGGGTAAGGCGGCACGTGCTGCACGTGCCGGAGTGCCGATTGCATACCCACCCGGCGCCAGGTATCATCACCACGAATGCACTGGAGCCGCACGCCAACTTTTTGCGGGAATTGCAGCGGCCCGCAACCGCTACGCCGAATTCTTCGGCCTGGGCTGCGACTGCTTTGCGCTTTAACCCAGCTTCCTCTACAACGATGAAACTTTATCAGACCAAAAACGACCTGCGCGAAAAAGTCCGCCGACCAATGGTGGCGTTGCTCAATCAGCAGCTCGCTGACGCATTGGATCTCCGTCTTCAAGCCAAGCAGGCTCATTGGAATGTGAAGGGACCGCACTTCGCCAGCCTGCACGAGCTCTTCGACAAAGTGGCCGAGGAACTCGACGAATTCAGTGACGATATCGCCGAGCGCGGCGTGGAACTGGGCGGCGTCGCGTTGGGCACGGTCCAGGTCCTCTCCAGGGACACTCGGCTCAAAGCCTATCCATTGAATATTTCGTCGGGCCGCGAACACCTCACGGCATTGTTGAACGCCTTGGCCGCTTTCGCGGCCACCACCCGCGCCGCCATCGATACTGCCGCCAACGCCGGCGACGCTGACACAGCAGATTTGTTTACCGAAATCTCCCGCGGCATTGACAAACTGTTGTGGATGATCGAGGCCCATTTGCAGGCAGACAACTGAGCCACGGCCAGTGGGCCGGTAGTCCTATTGCGGACCATGGCGGCTCGTGCAAAACTCGCGCCAGGCAGAAACGTGCAATAATTATGGCACAACCGTATCCGACAATTATTCCCGGCCTGCGCAGCCCTTTTGATCAGATCAAGGGCCTCGTTTATTTTGGCCGCATGCTCGACAAGATCCGGCTCGCGGCGGCAGGAAAATTGCCCGAGGGCTGGCAAGGCCAGCGGAGCGCGGTGAAGGGTAGTTTCGACTGGCGTTGCTGTCAGTTCCTCAAAATTGATTACGCCGCGCTCGAAGCCGAGACGCTCATGGGCGGCAAATCGGATGAGGAGTTGCTCGAATGGGCGTTCGCACACGGACGCCGGCCCGACGAGCAGGAGATCGAAGTCTGGAATGCGTTCATGACCAAGCGCGGCTGGCACGATGCCGGCACACCGTTCGTTCATAAACGCCTGGCCGAGATCGGTCTGCCGCCGGGCACAGTCGAGACCATGTTCGAGTTTATTGATCTGGACGAAGGCCGGCTTCAGCGCGGTTCGAAGTGACGGCTCCAGCCCGCGCCCCAACCGACCACACTTTCCATCGCACCCGGCAATTGACGCCGACCCGCGCGCGGTTATTATCCGCATTAGTGAAGCCGAGTACCTCTTAACCAGCGTCTCCCGCTGCGCATCCGGACACTCCGCTTCAAAATCAACCACGCAATGAGCGATGTCACGCAGGTCCTTGAGCGTGCACACCACGGCGATCCCCGTGCCGCCGAGGAATTGCTCCCGCTGGTTTACCAGGAGTTGCGCAAGCTGGCGGCGGCAAAGATGGCGCAGGAGAAAGCGGGGCAGACCCTGCAGGCCACGGCTCTGGCGCATGAAGCCTGGCTGCGGCTGGCTGGTGACACGGCGCCGCAGTTTCAGAATCGCGCGCATTTCTTCGGCGCGGCCGCGGAGGCAATGCGGCGCATCTTGATCGAACGCGCCCGGCGGAGGCTGGCCGCCAAACGGGGAGCCGGCGCTGAGGTCGTTGACCTGGATCGGATCGCAATTCCGTCTGTTGCCGCGGACGACGATCGGCTGCTGGCTCTCGACGAAGCCTTGGAAAAATTGGCCGCCCTTGATCCGCGCAAGGCCGAATTGGTGAAGCTGCGCTACTTCGTCGGTTTAAGTTTTGAGGAGACGGCAGTGGCGTTGGGTATCGCCGTGCCCACAGCCAAGCAATGGTGGGCTTACGCCCGCGCCTGGTTAGCGGTGGAAATGCGGGGGGCGAAGCCGCGTTGAGCGTAGGAGCGGCGCCGGCGAATGGCTCTCGATAGACCGCGAAAAACTCTTTGGAAATAGAGACATACTTTTGGCCGGCGGATTACGCATTGTAGGGCAGATGAGCAACTCGGGACCAAACACGACCCCAGCCCAACCACGTGAAGAGGCGTTGTTCGCGGCGGCACTTGCCAGGCCCGTGGCCGAACGGGCCGCCTTCCTCGACGGCGCCTGCCACGGCGATCCTGCCCTGCGGGCGCGTCTCCAAGCCTTGCTCGCGGCGCACGATCAACCCGACGACATGCTGGACGATTGCGCCAACGTCGGGCCGGGCGGCACGTTGAAGATTGAGATTGCGGACGAACCGGCGGACGAAGCCGTCGGGCAGAAAATCGGACGATACAAAATTCTCGAGCGCGTCGGTGAAGGCGGCTGCGGTGTGGTGTATGTCGCAGAGCAGACCGAGCCGGTGCGGCGGCGCGTCGCGCTGAAGGTCATCAAGCTCGGCATGGACACCAAGCAGGTGGTCGCGCGCTTCGAGGCCGAGCGGCAGGCGCTGGCGATGATGGACCATCCGAACATCGCCAAGGTGCTTGATGCGGGAAGCACAGAAACCGGACGACCTTACTTCGTGATGGAATTGGTGCGCGGCATTCGCATCACCAACTACTGCGATCAGAACAATCTGCCCACGAAGGATCGGCTTGATCTGTTCATGAAGGTCTGCCACGCGATTCAACACGCGCACCAGAAGGGCATCATTCATCGCGACATCAAGCCGTCGAACATCCTCGTCACATTGCATGACGGCGTGCCGGTGCCGAAGGTGATCGACTTCGGCATCGCCAAGGCGACGGAAGGACGGCTCACCGACGCGACGGTTTACACGCAGTTGCACCAGTTCATCGGCACGCCGGCTTACATGAGTCCGGAGCAGGCGGAGATGAGCGGACTGGATATTGATACACGCAGCGACATCTACAGCCTGGGCGTGTTGCTCTACGAACTGCTGACGAGCAAGACGCCATTCGATGCGCAAGAATTGATGTCGCAGGGCATTGACGCGATGCGCCGGGCGATTCGCGAAAAGGACCCGGTGCGTCCGAGCACGAAGCTGGCGACGCTTCAGGGTGATGAACTCACAACCACCGCGAAGCGACGTTCGGTGGAAACCTCGAAGCTGGCGAAGCTGCTGCGGGGCGATCTGGATTGGATCGTGATGAAGTGCCTGGAGAAGGATCGGCAGCGCCGTTACGACACGGCCAACGGACTGGCTGCCGACATCAAGCGCCATCTCGCCAACGAGCCCGTCACCGCCCGCCCGCCCAGCACGGTCTATCGCTTTCAAAAAGCCTGGCGCAGGAACAAGGTCGGTTACACCGCGGCAATGGCGGTCGTGGTTGCCCTGCTGATCGGTCTGGTGGCGGCCATTCTTGGATGGGCCGGGCAAAGCCGCGCACGCCAGGCGGAACGGGCCCGATCCGAAATTCAGCAAGTCGCCGACCTGGCGAAAGCCCGCGCCGAATCCACTTCGGCGGTCGTCGAGGGAATGTTGGACGACGTCGTCCCCGATCTCCTTAAGCAGGGAAACCGCACCGGAATCCGCGCGGTGACGGATTCGGCGAACCGAATGCTGTCGCTCCACCTCAAGGAATCCCCCATCGCGGAATTCACGGTCCGCCGGGCGCTGGGCCGGCAGTTCCAAAGCGGGGGGCTTTTTGAACTGGATCAAGCGCTCGAGCAGATCCGGCGCATGGAGGAATTGCTGCCCAAATTGACGGACGAGGACCTCTCGGTTTCCGAACGGCAAATCTTCCGGATTTCCGCCGCCGGGATGCACGCGATCTATGATGACTTCGACGGCGGCACGCGCGCCTTGCGAAGTCTTCGGAGTGAGATGGAGAGTGCCACGCCTCAGCCCGCCGACCTGATCGTCGAAACGCTCATCATGGAAAGCGATGCCAACGTCATCGCGGGGAACATGAGCGAAGCGGAGCGGTTGGCGCGGGAAGCTTTCGCCCTGAACCCGACATTGGACGGAAGTATCAACCTCACCAGGGAAAATCCAACGGCCAGACTTGCGAACGTGCTTCTGCTGCAGGGCAAATATGTCGAGGCACTTCCTTCCGCGCAAAGGGCTCTGGATCTCGTCCCTTCAAACAGCCACCCTCGACAGGTTATTCTCTACGCAGGTCGCGTCATAGATTCGCTTTGCGGAACTGAACGCTTCGACGAAGCGGAACGGCTGATTAGAAAGCTTGAGGACACCGCCAGAGCCTGGAGTAAGGCAGACCGGTCGAGACTGCAGATCCTGGCCGTGCAGGTGCGACTCGCGCAAGGTCGCTGGAAAGACGCCGAGGACTCGCTCATCGAGAGCGGGCTCAGGAACGACGCGAGCGATGAGATGTGGAGATTGGGGGCGCTGGCCGCAGCCGCGAGCGGCGACTCCAAAACCTACTTCCAGTTCGTTCAAAAGGGCTACGAATACCTCAGCACCGCGGACAACCAGAGCGCCTTATGGCTCTTCGAGATCCTAACGCTCCAGCCCCAGTCCCAGGAACTTGACGAGGTGACAGATGCCATTCGCCAACGAGTGCAAAACGCTTCGTATGGCTGGTGGAGCGTACTTGCGTTGATGGGTGACGCACGTCGCGCCATCTACGCCCGCAAGTTTCAGGAAGCCCTCGATATCATCGACCGATTCACCGGCACAAAGGATCTCCGCGGCATCGCGGTGCTGGTCCATCGGCATGTTCTGAGCGAAGGGCGGCATGATTACATTCGCGCGGTCGCGCTCGCGGAATTGGGCCTAACGGACGAAGCCAAAGCGGCATTTCTCGCCGGCTGGAACAGAAAAAAAGCCGGCCCTCCAATCGGGCCTGCGCCAAGCGCAATCGTCGGCAAATACTTTTCCGAACGCCACGGGCGTCGCTGGGCAGCGGCGGTTCTGACCGCCAGAGGGATCGAACTTCCACCGGAGGCAATGAGCCAATGAACGCCTCACCCCAACCCGAACGTTTTCACGCCCTCGACGCCACGCGGGCGTTCGCGCTCTTTGTCGTCGTCGTCTTCCACGCGGCCTGCTTCAATTCCTGAATTTGGATCAATCTCAAACGACACCATGAACCCCAATCGCGAAGAAGTCCTGTTTGCGCTGGCCCTGGAGAAAACCGGCGGTCGGAGGCGCTACTCCGAAGTTCCGTCAGACCAGCGTGAAACCGAAACAGGCGTTGATGCGTTGGACCACCGCGCGTCGCCGCGTGATGCTGACCGTGCCCCGGCGCCGATACAGCCGCTCCTTCTCCACCAGATACATCAGGTCGCATTTCACCAGCGTCTCCCAATCGAGCCCATCTGCCCCGTTCAGCGCGATTTCATTCTCTCGAGCTGGGCGACTTGCCCGCTGGCTGGAACCAATCAGCACATTCACCAGCGGCGCGCGGGCGACGCGGTCCGGATGGCTGATGATGACTGCGGGATGCGGACCCGCGTCGGCAAAGTCGCAGGTCCAGATGTCCCACTGTTTCATTCGGCCTCGACCTTCAGGGTGGAAGCCTTCGCTGTCCGGCGCTCGGCGCGGTTGTCGGGCGCAGTGTAGAGATGTTTCAACGAACCCGGCGGAAACGAGGCTGCCGAAAGGGCTCTCTCCTCGGCGTCCAGAATACGGAGGCCGGCGCGAACGACTTCGCTGGAGTTATTGTAGCGCCCGCTCGCAACCAGGCGCGCGATCAATTTTTCGAAATGCTTGGTCAATGCGATGTTCATCATCACAAGCCTGGAATAGATGCTATCTATTGTCAATCCCCGAGACCAGTCCCACTCGAGCCCGCCCCAGCATGAACTGCTGGCCGGCAGCACGCCGTTCGACGCGAAGGAACTGATGGCCTCGGGCCTCGACGCGATGGTCAAAACGATTCGCGAGAAGGAGCCGGTGCGGCCATGCACCCGTGAAAAACCTCAGCAAAATGAAAGAATTGAACAAAATTCACAGCCGTCCCATAGCTGAGTCAAAAAAAGGTTGGACTGAGCGTTTTGGCCCTGCCACTCAGCAGGGATGAAAAAGAAAAAACCGATCAATCCAAC
>JAKEEH010000165.1 GCA_022616725.1 Limisphaerales bacterium
CTAGCGCGATCGAATGATATCGCCCGGCTGCAGCCGCCAAGTCTTTGCGCAAAAACTCGAATTGATTTGCCTCGGCCCACGCCTGCGCCGCCTCACCGAAATTCGAATCAAATTGTACAGGTATGTTCGGGTAAGCGATCTTTCCGTCCGCGTCAAAAATCACGACACTGTCGATGCCCGTAACCCGGATTATCTCGGCAAACGCAGCCGGAGCAGGGACAGTCGCGACGATTCGTTCGAGTTCAACTTCCTTTTCCTCCCAGTATTTCTCCAGCCGGTCGCGCCATGCGAAGAGTTGTGTTCGATAGACCTCTGCCAGTTTTGCCCGCGTGGCCAACCGTTCATTCCGCATCGCCTCGCTCATTAGCCAGACCAGGCACACTGCCGGCGCCAGCACCGCAACGAGCAAAATAACAACCGGCCACGCGTCACTCTCGTGGCCGGCGCGCAGTATTTTTCTTACCAACCGTCTCAAGTTATCTCTGTTCCAACTGTGCTCGCAGGCAGGCAATCGCCTTTTGCAACGGTCGATCCGGGAATTGATCGACCGTTTGCGAATTACTCAATGTCTCGAGCGCATGCAGATATTTCTGATACTCCTTCAGCTCATCATCGGTCATGGCTGCTTCATACCCGATATCTGGCCGCACGCCCCAATCATCCGTCTCGGCCGAACCGGGGTAGCGATTCATATTCTTACCGTTGGGCCGAACGTATGCCGCGACCGGCAGTTTCAACGCTCCAACCCCGCCCTTCAATTCGATTATACTCCTCACCACTCCCTGGCCAAATGTGCGTTCGCCGACGACCACCGCCCGCCCATGGTCCTGCAGGCAAGCCGCGATGATTTCAGCCGCCGACGCCGTCAGCCGGTTAACCAGCACCACCATCGGGAAGCTTGGCAGAGTTCCATCCGCCTTTGCGTCATAGCTCTGCTCGCCTGTGCGGCCCTTCACCGAAACGATTCTCCCGTCGGCTACAAAGAGGTCGGCAATCGCGATCGCTTCGCTCAGCAGCCCGCCCGGATTATTTCGCAAATCCAGGATCAGACCCTGCATTCGTCGCGTCAACAACTCGCTGATAGCGGCGCGCATGTCCTCCACGCTTTGCCGGCCCACATAGGTCAGGCGGACGTAACCGATCTTCGCCTGGCCATCCAACATGAATTCCCACCGCTGGTCGGCATTTCGGTGATAGCCCAACACGCTTGGCAGGCGAACCACGTCACGCACCAGCTTGATCTCTAACAATTCTCCCGCGCTGTCGCGTTTTACTCTCAGCGTCACGGGCGTGCCCGCCGGCCCGCGAATCTTTCTGATCACGGGCTCAAGTTTTGTTCCTGGCGGCAATTCAGCGCCGTCAATCGCGACGATTCGATCATCCGCCAGCAGCCCGCCCTTAAAGGCTGGCGAATCAACCAGTGGCGTCGTCACGACAACCTCTTGCGTTTCCTCGTCGATTTTCAGCACCGCGCCAATCCCCGCTACCTTCTGCTCGACGACGACGTTCATCTCTGCCAGCGCATTGGTGCTCAAAAACTCCAGATCATTCGTCCGCAGAAAGCCTCCGCGCGTGTCGAGCTTGCCTATGATCGCGCGAATCGCCGTTTCCATCAACTCGCCCCGGTCCACCTCCTGGATGTAATTCTGCTCGATCTGCTTGACCATCTCATCGAGCAATTGCGGCATATGCTCCCCCACCATCGCCAGCAACTTGTCCTTATCCGGAAACTCTTGCGTCAGCCGTTCCAGCGCCGAAATTGCCCGCGGCTTGTTCCCAAGCTTCAGTTCACACAGCCCCAGCCGCAACTGCGCCTGCGCGAGCAGACTTCGTTCCGCGCTTGGATCATCGATGACCTGCTGATAAATCTCGCCGGCTGCCTTGAGTTCCCCCTTTGTCTCCTCGACATATATACCCTTCTCCAGCAGCTCGGCAGCGGACGCGCCATGCGCGGCTTCGGATGCTGCCAGCACAGCGCCGACGATGCCGAGAGCCGACAATGTTTTCGTTACGCCTGACAAACTTTGCGCCAATGCTTGAATTCTCATGCACAAACGCTACGCCGATCATGTTACCGTTTTATTACCTGCCTGTCCTTCTTTTATCCTTTCTGCCCTGAGCACACCCTTTATACATGGCTTCGGCTGCTTTAAGACAGCGATCTCGCAGGTCTCGTGCTGACTCTTCAGTTGTTGGACGCAGACGCGGGGCGTTGAAGTGGAAAAGGGTCAATGCCGGTGCTTTCACGCGAAAACCCTGTAAAGAACGTGTCGTCGAAGTGGATGGCCTGCCGCTATGTCCGGATGGTCAAAGTCATCGTTTGGATCATGTGAAAAACCGAGACGGTCCATCAGTCTGCGGGATCTCAGGTTGATCGCCGTCGTAAACGAAACGAGTTCGGCCAACTTCAGTTCGGTGAACGCATAGGCCATCGCTTGCTGTGCCGCGGCAAAGGCGATCCCCTTGCCCCAAAACTCCTTGCGCAAGCGCCAGCCGATCTCCACGCAAGGCGTAAAATGGGCGGTGAATTTCGGCTC
Source organism: Limisphaerales bacterium (assembly GCA_022616725.1). GTDB lineage: Bacteria > Verrucomicrobiota > Verrucomicrobiia > Limisphaerales > JAKEEH01 > JAKEEH01. Next base: position 2,538 of record JAKEEH010000165.1, read on the forward strand.
CGCCAGACCGGTGAACCCGCCAAATTGACCGTTGACATCGACCACCCAAAGACCCCAGCCACGCTCCGCGATCCTGGCTCGCTGGCGCGCCAATGAAAGCGCGGACTCTTCTCGCGTGGCGGCGCGGGAAAGAAACGCATCACTTCGGGGTCGGCGTTCATGGCCGCATACGGCTCCAGGTCCGACTCGGTCCACTGACGCAAGATGATTCGGTGTTGCATGGCTGTCTAAGCCTGATTGTGACAGAGCATCAAAGGAGTGGAAAGCTTGCAGCCCTCCTTTGAGGCGCCGCTCGCCGAGGCCAGATCTTGCTCAACCAAAGCGACAGACGAGTCGATAAGATACCCATGGTTCCGATGCCACGAACTGAACTGGCGCAGTCAAAATTCCTTTGCGGAAAACAAGCATTTGAAATTGTTGACGGCGAGATGCTGGACATTAAGTACGATCGGTTCACGCTCCATCAGCAGTTTCAAATTCCGCTTTGGGAGATCCTGCCGGATCCTCAGCGCATCCGACATTGGCCTGTTGGAACAACGGCGGGAGCTGCGATTTTCGGGATCCTTCTTCTCGTATTGGTTATTCTGCCGTTCTTCATTGGTGAGGTGGCTCTTGTGTTGGTTTTCCCTGGACTGTTTATTGTCTCCTTCTTCATTGCGTGCTTGTACAAACTGAAAGTGACATCGGTTAACGGATTGATGTTTCACCTTCGCAATGGCGGTTACATCGAAGTCTGGCACGAAAACCCGAACAAGGAAACCTTTGATGCGTTCTGCGACGCTCTCAAGCGATCCGTGAAACAGGCATGGGAGAGACATTCTGCTGCGGTTCAGGGCCACACATTTGCGGCCGAGATCCTCGACTTGAAAAAACTTGCCGACAGCGGTTTGTTAAGTCAGGAAGAATACGCCAGGCTTAAGGAGCGCATCTTAACATCGGACCAGCGCCAGATCGGGTTTCGCTGAGACCGGCTTCCGAGGTAATTGTCGGGGTCTGCCGGTCAACTTGGTTTGACTTCTCACGATAGGCCGCGATGTTTTCAGGTGGCATTGAAGGTCGAGTTTTATCGCGGCGGCGTTTACCTGCCTGCGCTGGGGCTCTGGCTCGACGCGCATGAACCGCAACAGGAGCGTGTCTTCGTCAGCCATGCCCACTCCGATCACGTCGAAGCGCACCGCGAAGTGATCCTGAGCGCGCCGACGGCAAAGTTGATGCAGGCGCGGATGGGCGGAACGCGGATTGAGCACGTTTTGCCCTGGGCCGAGCGGCGGGAGTTCGACGGCCGCGCCCCTTTTTCTATCACGCTGCTTCCTGCCGGCCACATTTTTGGCAGCGCGATGTCGCTCATCGAGGCCGAGGGCACTTCGTTGCTTTATACGGGCGACTTCAAGCTCCGACCAGGCCTGTCTGCCGAGCGCTGCGAGCCGCGGCACGCCGACATCCTGATTATGGAGACTACTTACGGGCGGCCGGAATATCGGTTTCCGCCGGCGGATGCGGTCACGCGCGGAGTCATCCGGTTTTGCAGGGAAGCCCTTGACAACGACGAAACGCCGGTGCTCCTCGGTTATTCGTTGGGCAAAAGCCAGGAATTGCTCTGCGGGCTGGGCGACGCGGGTTTGCCAATCATGCTGCACGGGACGGTCTTCAAAATGACTCAGGTTTACGAGCAGTTCGGCCAATGCTTCCCGAAGTACGAGCCGTACGAATCTGGACAGGCCGCCGGAAAGGTTCTGCTTTGCCCGCCCAGTGTGGTGAACTCGGCGATGCTACGCCATCTTGGCAAGACCCGCACCGCGGTGCTCACGGGCTGGGCCGTAGATTCCAATTGCAAATACCGCTACCGCGCTGACGCCGCGTTTCCGCTCAGCGACCACGCCGACTTTTCCGATCTCATTGAATTTGTGAAACGCGTCCAGCCGGAGAAGGTTCTCACGCTCCACGGTTTTGCCGCCGATTTTGCGCAAACGCTGCGCGCGCTGGGCTACGATGCGCAGGCGTTGAGTGAGGACGAGCAGATGATGCTCCCTTGGGGAGACGTTAAAGAGTTGAAGCGTGCGGCTTCGCGCCACTTTGACGCTTCCGCCGTTCAACCCTGCAACGCTCCCGCTCTGCGCTCAATCGAGCCGTTCCTGTTTCGGAAGTTCGCTCAAACGTGCGAAGCGATTGCCGGGTCGAGCAGCAAGTTGGAGAAGACGCGATTGCTTGCCGACTATTTGCGCGCCGTTGCCGCCGCCAATCTGCCGCCGGTGGCCACGTGGTTTACTGGCGCGGCGTTCCCCTCAAGTGAAAACAAAGTTCTGCAACTTGGTTGGGCATTGCTCCGCGACGCGCTTTGCGCTGTCGGCCGGATCGATCCCGGCCAATTGCACGCCATTTACCTGAAATACAGCGACCTGGGTGAAACGGCGCGCGAAGTCTTCGAGACGTTCAACGCCGCGAGCGCGGGGCTTGTCATTGAGGAGGTTGACAGCGCATTTCGCGGACTGGAGGCGGCGCGAGGTCCGCGCGCCAAGCTCCCGGCGCTCATCGCCCTCCTTCAGAAATGCGACCCGTCTGAGGCGAAGTTTCTCGTGAAGGTCATTACGGGCGACCTGCGTATCGGCCTCAAAGAAGGCCTGGTGGAGGAAGGCATTGCGCAAGCGTTCGAGTCGTCGGCGGATGAAGTGCGCCAGGCAAACCTGTTGCTGGGAAATATTGGCCAAACCGCGTTGCTGGCCCGCGAACGCCGTCTCGCCGAAGCGGGTATCGTCCCGTTTCGGCCGGTCAAGTTCATGCTGGCCTCGCCGGAAGCGACAGCCATCGACATTTGGGCGCGCTTGCACGATCGCGCCGCGCCCGACACCCCGGTCTGGATCGAAGACAAATATGACGGCATTCGTTGCCAGCTCCACAAGGCCAACGGGCGCGTTGCCCTCTACTCGCGGGATCTGAAGGAAATTACGGTGGCCTTCCACGACGTCGCCGATGCCGCTCGCGCCCTGCCATCCGACGTGATTCTCGATGGCGAAATACTCGCGATGCGTGGTGAAACGGTGCTGCCGTTCGCTGATTTGCAGCGGCGGCTTGGCCGGCGCGAACATGATCTATTCATGCGCGAGGAAATTCCGGTGAAGTTCGTCGCGTTTGACATCCTGTGGCGGGATGGCGAAAGTCTGTTGAAGACCCCGCTGCACGAACGCCGCAGATGCCTCGAACTGCTCGCGCCGGTTCCGGCATCATTCCAACTTGCTCGCGTCACGCACGCTGGTTCGGCCGATGAAATCGAGCGCGCGTTTGCCGCCGCCCGCGCCCGCAATAACGAGGGCCTCATGGTGAAAGATCCCAAAAGCTTTTACTCACCTGGACGACGCGGTCTGGCCTGGCTAAAATTGAAGAAGGCATTTGCGACGCTCGATTGCGTCGTCGTGGGCGCGGAGTACGGTCACGGCAAGCGCCACAAAGTCCTGAGTGACTACACGTTCGCCGTGCGCGATGATCAAACCGGCGAACTCAAAACCATCGGCAAAGCCTACAGTGGCCTCACCGACGCGGAGATCGCCCAATTGACCGACCATTTTCTGCGCCGCACGACCCGCCAGTACGGCCGCTATCACGAGGTCGTGCCCGACACCGTTCTCGAAGTTGCTTTCGATAAACTGCAGCCCAGTTCTCGCCACGACAGTGGCCTCGCGATGCGTTTCCCGCGCATCCTCCGCATCCGATCGGACAAGACCCCTGCCGAGATCGACACGATCGCCACGGCACGACAGCTCGCCGCCTCGCTCGGCGGATCAACAGAGGCGGCGCGCTGAATTTTACGCCGCGCGCCAAGACGGGCATTGACTTCCGAGGCGTCTTGAAGCTCATTCACTTTGAACCGCGAAAACGGAAGGATATTTGTGAGTATGCAAAATGAAGTGGCAGTAATCAAAACGACGGAAGGGGAAATGACGGTCGCGTTCTGGCCGGACGTAGCCCCCAACACCGTGGAGAATTTCAAAAAACTCGCCCGGGAGAGTTTTTATGACGGGACGGCGTTTCACCGGATTGTCAAGGGATTTATGATCCAGGGCGGCGATCCGCTCAGCAAGACAGACGATCCGATGGTCGGCACGGGTGGCCCTGGCTATAAAATCAAAGCGGAGTTCAACGACCGCTCGCACGTCCGCGGCGTGATTTCGATGGCCCGGTCGCAAAGCCCGGATTCCGCCGGCAGCCAGTTTTTTATCTGTCTGGCAGACGCAAAGTTCCTTGACAGGCAGTACACCGCCTTCGGTCAGCTCATCGCGGGCGACGACGTGCTGGGGCGCATCGGTGACACGCCGACCACGCTCGGCGGCGGCGGCGAGCGCAGTAAGCCAGTCAAGCGCGTTGGCGTGGAATCGGTCCGCATTGTGGCGGCACCATGAGCCAGGAGCTGGCCGCCCTCCTCGTGAAGTTCGGCTGTCCTGCGGAAAAGGCGCCTGAGATGGCCGCTCAACTCGAAAAGCGGGCAGAACAGTTGTCAGTCCGCACTGGGCGCACCTACGACGAAGCATTAGCACATCTGCTCAACCTCATGCGCCAGGGATGGGCGGCCCGGGAAAAAGGCCTCTGATGCTCAAGCCCTGGACGACTATCAACAAAAAAGTTCTAGGCAACTTCCGCATCTTCAGCCTGCGTTCGGAGGAGAAGATTTCTCCGCGCACAAATCTCGCCCACGAGTTTTTCATCATCGATTGCGTTCATTGGGTGAACGTCATTCCGCTGACGCCGGACAATCACCTTGTCATGATCGAGCAATTCCGGCATGGCTCGAATACCGTCGAGCTGGAAATCCCTGGCGGCACGATGGATGCCATGGATGGTTCGCCGGTGGCGACCGCGGTGCGGGAATTGAAGGAAGAGACCGGTTACGAGGGCGAAGACCCGCAGGTGATCGGGCAGGTTTTCTCCAACCCGGCAATCATGAGCAATACCACCTATACGGTTCTGGTCCGCAACTGCCGCTTGCGGCACGAGGTGCAAATGGACAGCGGTGAAGACCTCGTGACGCGGCTTGTGCCGATGGCCGAGATACCTGGTCTGGTGGCCGGCGGCAATATCCGGCATTCGCTTGTGGTGGTCGCCTTGTTCCATTTCGACCTTTGGCTGCGGCGGCAGGCTCAGTGACCTGATGAGGAAGTCGCGCGTCGCGGTCATTGTTGGCACCCGTCCGGAAGCCATCAAGATGGCCCCCGTGCTTCGCGCCCTGGCTGGTTCCCGCTCCTTGGAACCGATGACCGTTTGCACCTCGCAACACCGCCACATGGTCCATCAAATTCTCCGCAGCTTCGGTATCCGACACTATTACGACCTGAACGTCATGCGCAAGTCGCAGACGCTTTGGGATTTGTCTGGCCGGCTGGCGACCAAACTGGGTCGGTTTTTCGACCAGAACCCAGCCGATGCCGTGCTGGTGCAGGGCGACACGTCGAGCGCATTGTTCGGGGGCCTGTGCGCCTTTTACCATAAGATCCCAGTCGGACACGTCGAGGCCGGTCTGCGCACCGGCAATCCCCATTTTCCGTTCCCCGAGGAGATGAATCGCACGCTCCTGGGCTCGATTGCGACGTGGCACTTCGCGCCGACACGCGACGCCGTCGGGCGTTTGAAGAATGAAGGGGTGGCCGGAACGTCAATCTATTTGACAGGAAACACCGTTGTGGACGCTTTGCGCTGGATGGCCCCCCGTTGCAGCGACCGCTTGCTCAAACGGCTCGTCGGCGCACAGCGGGCGCGTGGCAGACTTATCGTGGTGACCTGCCATCGGCGCGAGAGCCATGGCGCGCCAATGCGTTCGGTCGCCGAGGCGATTGCCGAAATTGCCGGGCGTTGGCCGGAGGTCACAATTGTTTTTCCGGTTCACCCCAATCCGGCGGTACGCTTGGCGGTGATGCCCGTGCTGGAAACGCTGCCTAATGTCATCCTTTGCGAACCACTCGACTACGATCAATTCCTCTCCTGCCTGAAGCACGCCTGTTTTGTGATCAGCGATTCGGGCGGCGTGCAGGAGGAAGCGACCGCGCTGGGCAAACCGGTGCTGGTGCTGCGCGACGAAACGGAACGCCAGGAAGGTGTCAAGGCCGGCGCATTGAAATTGGTCGGCACGAACAAAACGCGCATTATCCGCGAGAGCCAGCGGTTGCTTACCGACCGCCGCGCCTACCAGCAAATGTGCCGGGCTTCGAACGTGTTTGGCGACGGCGAAGCCGCGCGGCGAATCGTTAACATCCTGGAACGTAGCCTCAGGGCCTAAGGCGCCGGGTTCGATACCGGGTCGGTTCGAGCCATCGCAAAAAGATCGAGCTGCGGCGTCGGCGACAGCTTTTTCAGCTTCTCGCGTTCCGGTTTCGCGCGTGGCTGGCGCACATTGCCTTCCGGAGTGAGTTCGGACTCCTCCAGGTTGCGCAGGATCAGTTTCGCTCGTTCGACCACCGGTCTCGGAACGCCGGCCAGCCGCGCCACCTGAATTCCATAACTTTTGTCCGTGCCGCCCTCGACGATCTTACGCAGAAAAACGATCTGGTCGCTCCATTCGCGCACGGCCACATTAAAATTCTTGAGACGTGGCAGGCGTCCGGCCAGCTCCGTCAATTCATGATAATGCGTGGCGAACAACGTTTTGGCGCCCACCTGATTGTGCAGATGTTCCAGGATGGCCCAGGCTAAACTCAGGCCGTCAAACGTGCTCGTGCCGCGGCCAATTTCATCCAGAATCACCAGGCTGCGCGGGGTGGCATTGTTCAGAATATTCGCAGTCTCGCTCATCTCGACCATAAACGTCGATTGGCCGCGCGCCAGGTCATCGCTTGCGCCGATCCGCGTAAAAATCCGGTCCAGCAGCCCGATGTGCGCTTCGGCAGCCGGGACGAACGACCCCGTGTGCGCCAGCAGGGCCAGGAGCGCGACTTGCCGGATAAACGTGCTCTTGCCCGCCATATTCGGGCCGGTGATCAGGGCGATTTGCACGTTGCCGTCCAATTGCACGTCGTTGGGAACAAAGCGTTCCTCGACCAGAGTCTGTTCCAGCACCGGATGCCTTCCGTCGCGAATCACCAGCGCGCCATCCTCAGTTATCCGAGGCCGACAATAACCGTACAGCCGCGCGGTTTCTGCGAACGCCGCGAGGACATCAATCTCTGCCAGCGCCGCGGCCGTTTCCTGGATCGGTTTCAGCGCCCCCAGCACCTCTTCGCGCACACGCAGGAACAGTTCGTATTCCAGTTTCGTGCTGCGCTCCTCCGCGCCGAGAATTTTGCCTTCCATCTCCTTCAAGTCCGGCGTGATAAATCGCTCTCCGTTGGCGATGGTCTGCTTGCGCACATAATGGGCGGGCACTTTATCGAGATTGGCCTTCGTGACCTCGATGTAATAACCGAAGACGGAATTAAACCGTACCTTTAGCGACGGGATGCCGGTCTTCTCGATTTCCTGTTGCTGCAGTCGGGCGATCCAATCCTTGCCATCGCGCATCCCGGATCGCACCTCGTCCAAACCGGAATCGAATCCCTCGCGGATCATCCCACCCTCCTTCAGAGCCAGCGGCGGATCATCAACGATCGCCCGCGCGATCAAATCAACGATTTCCCGCAACGGCCTCAATTGCGCCTCCAATTCCCGGAGCAGTTCGCGGTCGTCGCGTCGCTCGTTTGGCTTAAAGACCTCTTCGTTCAGCGTTTCCGGCGGGTTGTCTGGTTCCTGGCTCAGCATGCGGGTGAGCGTCGTTTTCAGCGCTGGAATTTGCTCCAACCCAAGCCGAAGGCTCACAAGATCCCGCGCATTGCCCGACCCGATGCTCAAGCGCCCGATCGTCCGTTCCAGGTCCCGCACTTGCGCGAGCTGTGGCCGCAGCGCGTCAAGCGCGGCGCCATTTGCGAGAAACATCTGGACCGCCCCCTGCCGCCGTTCAATGGACGGCGCGTCGCACAGCGGCTGCGAAAGCCAGTCGCGCAGACGCCTCGCGCCCATGGGCGTGGACGTGCGGTTGAGCGCGCCATAGAGAGTGGCCTGGCGCGGCGCGTCCCGGTGCAGAGGTTCCAGGATCTCCAGGTGTCTCAGGGTCGTGGTATCAAGCACCAGAAAATCGGCCGGCTGATAAAACGATAGTGTCGTCAAATGCTCCACACTCCGGCGCAAGTTTTGGGTCAGATAATGAAGGACTGCGCCTGCCGCTCCGATCGCCGCGACCCGATTCTTCAACCCGAACCCGTCCAGGGTCGCCACCTTGAAATGTTCCCGCAGGGTAAACTGAGCGGTTTCGGCCGCGAACACCCAGTCATCATACCCGCTGAGGATCGCCGCGCCGGCGCGGAGCAGGTTGCTCAGTGCCGCGCTTTCGGTTGGGTAAATGATCTCGGCGGGCCGCAATCGCTCCAGTTCGGTCAGCAACCCCGTTTCGCTCTCGAGCTCCGCCGTTTGAAACCGGCCGGTCGTCAGGTCAACCACCGCCAGTCCGAATCGCCGATCGAGCGTGCAGACTGCGGCCAGAAAGTTGTTCCGCTCCGCCGCGAGCATCCGCTCGTCGAAATGAGTGCCCGGGCTCAGGATTTGAGTTACCTCCCGCTTGACGAGGTGACCGGGTCGCGCCTCTTCGAGTTGTTCGCAGATGGCGACCTTGCGGCCTGCTCGAAGCAGTTTCCCGATGTAAGCTTGCGCGGCGTGGAACGGAATCCCGCACATCGGGATCACACCCCGCTTTGTTAGCGCCACGTTGAGGATCTGCGCCCCAATTTGCGCGTCCTCGAAAAACATCTCGTAAAAATCTCCCAATCGAAACAACAGCAGCGCGTTGCGTGGCAATTCGCCCTTGATGCGCCGATACTGCGCCATCATCGGGGTCAACTGCGCGTCGCTGGACATTCCATTGGACGTTACCTTAGTGCCGCGCCCGACCGAAGCAAATTTTGGCTGATGAGCGCCGACTGGGTGCGTTGCAAAAAAGTTACGGGGTTATGCAGCGAGGAGTTGTTTCCAGAGAGGATCCCAGGTGTCGGCCGAAAGGAGCGCGGCCCGCAAGGTGGCA
>JAKEEH010000166.1 GCA_022616725.1 Limisphaerales bacterium
ATTGCCTTCCCGCCTGATTTGGCCAATGCCTTTCTGCCTCACCCGGCGATTGCGGCCGCTTTCGCCGCCGATTTGACGGAGGCCCAAATGGACGCCTTCGCAGCCGCCTTCTTCAAACCGGGCGTCGCGGCTATTCCCGAATCGTTCCGGGCGGACGTGCAGCGCACCGACGGGCGGGCGCGGGCGACTCTGGGCGGCAGCATCCGGCCCGACGGCTATCGCGACGAGGTCAATATCGTGGCTGGGCTGAACAAGCCGCTGGCGGTGTTGCACGGCGAACTTGAGCAGTTGGTCAATCTCGCATACATCAAGTCGCTGCCCATGCCCACCCTCTGGCGCGGCGCGGTGCAGGTGATCGCCGATTCCGGTCACGCGCCGCACTGGGAACAGCCGGAGCGGTTCAATGCGCTGCTGGGGGCGCTTATCGAAGAGACTGCCCAGTGAGTGACCCAAGCGGGAAATCCCAATGACCACCCAGTCCGTCGTCTTCGTTCACGGCATCTTCGTCTGATTCTCCGAACCCCTCTTCTAGGCGCGGCCCGAAGCCGGGGCAGGTGGTGTGCTTCTGCGCCAGCGGCGGCGGGATTACGATGGCGGCGAGCGTGTGGAAGTGGACGACCAGCGAGTGAATAGGTAGTTAGCGCAAACGGAGCGCAAAACCTCCTGATTTTGCCCGAAGGCGGCAGACTTCGGACTCCTTATCTGAAAGGTATTGAGTCTTGACATTCCCCTTACTGGAAGGTGTAAAGTCGGGAGTAATGACGATGTTTATCCGTGAATTAGCCCAACAAACCAGCGTGTCAACCAAAACAATCCGGTACTACGAGTCGGTTGGTTTGCTTCCGCGTGCACACCGGGCTGAAAGCAATCCACACCCAGGCATCGCCCAGGATGGCCCGCAACTTTTCCAGCGGTGTCAGATGGGCCTCCTTCTTGGCAATGAAGGTCCACAACTCATCCAGTTGGCACTCCGCCAAATGCAAGTTACGGAAGAAATAGCTCGTCACCTTCTGGCAATGGCGGCCCACGTTCGGCAACCAGTGATTGACCGTGTCCTTATCCACGCCCAACAGTCGTCCGGTCGCGCGGATGCTTAACCCTTCGGCCAACGCGGTTGCTCCGCGCAGATACGTGCTCAAGTCGGTCCGGACGCCCGCATAGGCCGTGCCCGCACGGGCCGAGACCCGACTATGACACCGCTGACACTCCAGACGCGCGGCCCCACCATGCCAATCGCAAAACTTCAAGCGCGCCCGGAGCGTGCTTCGACCATACAGCGCGCACTTCGAGTTGCGACAATAGCATGTTCGGTTGTCCATGTCGGTTCTTCCTCCGTAGCCGTGATGGCTGGAGGGTACGCCACATGGACGTCCTCACTTGATTGAAAAGAGCCTATCCCATTTACAGGGACACTACCCCTTTTCTGTACTCGGAGATTTGCTATGGCACGAAAAATTCTGATCGGGTTGTTTGTTTTATCCTCGTTGCTCGCCGGCTGTGCGGCGGAACCGCCCACTGCGGCGGTCACCACACAACCCGGCCCTCAAGCAGCGCATCCGCAGGCAGTGACCGTCGCGCCGCCCCAACCGCCGCAGGTATTTCTGGATACGACCTATGTTCCAGCAAGCGGCATGACCATCACTGCTACCACCGCCTCCGCTTTTCAGAACGCGCTCAACACCGCCGCGCCCGGCGATGAGGTCGTGCTGATGGCGGGCACGACCTACACCGGCAACTTCACCCTGCCCAACAAGAGCGGCAGCGGGTGGATCATCGTACGCACCTCGGCGATCGGCCAATTGCCGGCGTCCGGCACGCGTGTCTCGCCCGCTGATGCCGGCCTGATGCCAAAGATCATCACGCCCAACTCCGAACCCGCTTTGCTGGCAGCGAACGGCGCGCACCATTTCCGCTTCGTCGGGATTGAGTTTGGGATGCAGGCCGGGGTACCCATCAATTACGGCATCGTCGGATTCGGCAGCGATGAAACCTCGCTGGCCCAACTGCCGCATCACTTGATCCTCGACCGCGTCTACGTGCACGCCAACCCGAATGACGAGTTGCGGCGCGCGGTGCGGCTGAACACTGGCTGGGCGGCGGTGATCGATTCGTACCTCTCCGAGGCGCATCAGGTCGGTTTCGATACGCAGGCCATCGGTGCATGGTCGGGCACCGGGCCGCTCAAAATCGTCAACAACACGCTTGAGGCCGCCGGAGAGAACGTGCTGTTTGGCGGGGCCGAGGTCAACATCCCGAACGCCATCCTGTCCGACATTGAGTTCCGCTGCAACCTGGTGCGCAAGCCGGTCGCCTGGCGCACGCGCACGCCACCGTGGTCGGTCAAAAACCTGTTCGAGTTAAAGCAAGCGCAACGCATCCTCATCGAGCACAACATCTTTGAGTACAACTGGGCCCACGCGCAAAACGGTTTCGGCATCCTGTTCACGCCGCGCGTGGAGACCAGCTCACTGTGGCTGGTGGTCAACGATGTGATGTTCCGTAACAACCTGCTGCGCCACTCCGGCTCCGCGTTCAACATCAGCGGGCGCGACGATTTCGACCCGCGCTTCCCCAATCAACCAGCGCAGACCAACCGGATCGAAATCACCAACAACCTGCTGTACGACATTGACGGCGCGGCTTGGGGCGGCGGAGGGATCTTTCTGCAGCTCATCGGCGGCGTGCGCGATATCAAGGTGACGCATAACACGGTGCGACAGGCCAACACTGGCAATATCCTCTCGATGGATGTACTGCCGAAGGACGAAAACCTGATCTTCCGCGACAACATCACGCCGCACAACCTGTATGGCGTGTACGGCAGCGGTGCGGGGATCGGCGCCAACGGGCTGAATGCCTTTGTCAACAACTACGAATTCACAAACAACGTCATCCCCTGGGCGCCGCCCGATGCCAACCCCGGCCTGTATCCGGCGGGCAATTTCTTCCCAGTGTCGCTCAGCGCTGTCGGCTTTGTGAACCTGGCGGTGGACGACTATCGGCTGGCGGCCAACAGCCCGTACAAAGGCGCGGCCAGCGACGGCGCGGATATCGGGGCAAACATTGACCAGATCAACGCGGCGTGTGCGACGACGGCGCTGCCCGTGAAGGTTTTTCTACCGTTGATTCGGAGGTAAAGCACCCTCCAGCCACACACAGGCGTCCGTGCCCGCCGGATTTTGATGACACTGGACGCCCGCTTTCGCGGGAGTGACGAACCACGCTAGGGATGCTCATCCCTTGTCCATCGGGTGCATTTCAGTATTTTGGTCTCCTGCTCTCCGACCGCGTCCCCGCGGTCGGCCTCGCTGCCAGAACGCCCGCGAGCGTCGCTGCGCTTATGCGGGCTTGGAGCAATCCGTCCACTATTGAGAAATGCACCTGTTAGGATACACTCGACAAAGAGAAACCGACGGGGTAGAACAGAGGCGATGACCAGTCATCCACTGTTCCCTTCCATCGCGAGCAGTTGACGCCGCGACACGGCCCGCATACACTCAGCGCACATGGACGTCTTCACTTGATTGAAAAGAGCCTATCCCATTTACAGGGACACTACCCATTTTTGCAATGTCACTGCTTTGCCGAAAGGCCCGTATGCAGGTATTCTCCTCCGACTCACAGGGCGGACAAGTCCGCCAGTTGACCAATTCGGAAGGGAACAACGTCTTTCCGGCCTGGTCTTTTGATGGCAAGCGCATTGCGTTCGCGTCGAACCGCACCGGCCAGTTCGAAATCTGGGTGATGGACGCTGACGGCAACAACCAGAAGCAGCTGACCTTCGCTCCGGCGGACCCGCAGACCCAGGCCCAGTGGTCGAATGGTGTGCCTGCCTGGTCGCCCGATGGTACGCGCCTCGCCTTTGGTTCGGCCCGCAGTGGAAAATTCGAAATCTGGGTGATGCCTGCACCTGGGCCGCAGGCACAGGTGAACGCCGACGGCCGTGAGCCACAGCCATTGACGACGACCCCCGGTCCCGATTCGCAGGGGAGCAACGCCCCTTCCTGATCGCCCGACGGCAGCCAGATCGCCTTTGCCTCGAACCGCACCGGCGATTTCCAAATCTACGTCATGCCTGCACCTGGGCCGCAGGCACAGGTGGACGCCGACGGCAGCAACGTCCGGCAACTGACCGAACCCATCGAGCCAGACTTTCCCGACGCCAACGTACCGGTCTGGTCTCCCGATGGGAAGCAGATTGCCTTCTGGTCAGGCATTGAGAGCCAGCACGGCGAAATCTGGGTGATGGACGCCGACGGTGGCAATCGGCGGCAACTCACCGAGGGGCCCGGCCAACACAACAGCGATAATCCCGCCTGGTCGCCCGATGGCCGTCACATCATCTTTGAGACCTCCCGCAGCGGCGTTCGAGTCGAGACGTGGATCATGAATGCCGACGGAAGCCAGCCGAAATTCCTGCTCCCCTTCGGCTACGGCGCCGGGAGACTGCCGTGGTGGTCCGCTGGAAACTAAACTACGGACGGCAGATTACGATGGCGGCGAGTGCGTGGAAGTGGACAGCGAGCGGGTGAATAGGTAGTTAGCCCGCAACATTTCCCAATAAAAAGCTGTATATGTTTTTATGACGACATTCAAAAACATCCTGCTCGTTCTATCCACAGGCTACATCTTCGTCTATTTCTCCGAACCTCTCTTCCAGGCGCGCATCCACCCCGAAGATTCGCGCGATTGTTGATGAAAACCCATCGTGTTCTTCTGACCCTGGCGGCTGTGCTGCTCCTGCAAAGTTGTGCGACGCCTTCCCCCGCCCCCGTCACGCCGGACACCACCGGGGATGGCCCGACAATGACTCAGCCAGCGGCCACACCGCTACCTTCACCAATGTCCGGACCGACACCCCCTGCCGTCGGCCTTATTGCCATCGCTGATGTGGACGGCTCTCAGGATGTTCAGAATAGGATACCCAAGCATCAGATTTTCACTATGCAACCCGACGGGACGAATCGAGTCCAGCTCACTCACGACAGCGGCCCCCAGTTCTTCCAGAATTGGATGCCGGCGTGGTCTCCCGACGGAACGAAAATCGCTTACGTCCATCATACGACGGACGGCAACATGGTCATCAAGGTCATGGATGCTGACGGCAGCAACACCGTCACGCTCACAACCGGCGGAGTAAGCCTGGCACCGGCCTGGTCGCCGGATGGAGCCTTGATCGCCTACGCGTACAAGCCATCTACCTCGCCCACCGGTCTCAAGCTCTGGCTCATGAACGCCGACGGGACCAACCAGCGCGCGTTCACCACGGGTCCTGACAATATCGACGAAAGCGTCCCCACCTGGTCTCCCGACGGAAAGAAAATCGCCTTCACCTCCAGCCGCGACGGCGGCAAGTATCGCATCTGGGTCATCAACGCAGACGGGTCGAACCCCGTCCCCTTGACCACGGCCTACTATGACACGACCCTCCAGGCAGACATCGAACAGAAAGTCCCCGCGTGGTCGCCTGATGGCAAGTACATTGCCTATTGGCAGGGAGTCGAAGCGAATGATCCAAGGCCCGATTTGCCGCGGGATGTTTGGGTTATGCGCGCCGACGGCAGCGATCAACGGAAACTGGCGCCCGGCGATGGCCCTGCGTGGTCCCCAGACAGCGCGACCATCAGCCACCCTGATTTTTCCACAGGCCAGCTTGGGTTGGGCGGCATCAGCCCGGATGGGAGCAACAAACGAGTCCTGTTCTACACGAATGGGAGCTTTGCTCGTGCGTCGTGGCAGCCGGTGAGCAATACTATCCCTACCCATCCTCCACCCCCTCCCGCTTCTCCAAGTGGCGTTAGCGGTGGTTTGATCGCCCTGACACTGAGGGATCAAAACGGCAAGCTTCAGATTTTCACCATCACTCCCGATGGGACGAACAAGAAGCAACTGACCTTCGAAGGGGAGAACGGTCGTCCCGATTGGTCCCCGGATGGAAGATGGATTACTTTCATATCCATTCGCGATGGAAAGGCATGGGTAGCCGTAATGGACGCCGACGGTTCAAACCAGCAATTACTGGTCGAGGGCGCCGCCCCCGACTGGTCGCCGGACGGCGAGCAAATCGCCTTTTCACGCCCCGATGAAAGACAGATTGCGCAGATCTGGGTCGTCACCGCCGATGGCAGCGGTGTGAGGCAGATCACTCAGAGCGATACCTCCAAAGTCGGGCCGTCTTGGTCTCCGGATGGAAAAGAAATGGTGTTTATCCTGGCCACGAATCCGGGTTCGCCAACGGATCCTCAACCGGAAATCGGGATCATGAACTCGGATGGAACGAACGAGAGAATACTGACGACCGAGGACAGAACCAATACAGACGGCAGGGGAACGGTCTGTGAAACCGCCAATGACGCCAATGCGCCGGCCTGGTCCCCCGTGGACAACCGAATCGCCTTTTGGTCGGGGATCGAAAACCAATATGGCCAGGTTTGGGTCATCAATTCGGATGGGACGGGGAGCCAGCAATTGACCGAAGACTGTAGCCATCGAAACAGCGATGACCCCTCCTGGTCGCCGGATGGGACGAAAATTCTTTTCAGCACCGGCAGGAGCGGAAGGAATGAACTGTGGGTGATGGACGCCGATGGGAGCAATGAAAAGCGGCTGTCCGATATTGACGCCGGCCCCTTTCCGGGCAGAGCATCATGGCAGCCAGTTGCCGCGGCCAACTCCGGCAGTCCGACGCCAACATCCCAATCAGAGATTCAATACCTTCTCTTCCAACTCGGGGACGCCAATCCGGAGGTTCCCTTGGGGAACACAGCGACGATACACACCAAAGCGCAAACCGAAAAGGCAGTTGACGAAATAGCAAATACCATCGGGCACATCGGCGACCATGTGAATACACAGCTTGGATTCACCACAGGGCCGCTCATGTTCGACCTCACCGACGAACAAATGCGCTCCAACATCGCGAACGCCTTCGCAATCGCGGAGGAGAAAGACATAGCCGTCGCCTTCCACATTGATGACTCGATGTTTTGGAACAGGCGCGAAGAC
>JAKEEH010000167.1 GCA_022616725.1 Limisphaerales bacterium
CGGGCTAGGCCATTGATTCATTCAATTCAATCGTTGAGTCACCAGCCAACGGCGCTAAGGCCCTTTCAATCAGGTTTGACACAAAGCGGCAGCTTTGAAACCCTTGACATATTTACCATGCAACATGAAGCCGCCGAACGACTGCTGCGGTCCATGCTCGGCCCGAGGACGCAATTCCGGCCGGGGCAATGGGAGGCGATCGACCTGATTGCGAATCGGCGGCAACGCTTGCTGGTGGTGCAGCGCACCGGGTGGGGCAAGAGCGCCGTCTATTTCATTGCCACTAAAATGCTCCGTGACGCGGGCAGCGGTCCGACGTTGCTGATCAGTCCCCTGCTTTCGCTTATGCGTAATCAGGTCGTGGCGGCGGAAAGGCTCGGCCTGCGGGCCGCAGCAATCCACACGGAAAATCGCGAGGAGTGGCTGGAAGTGGAACGATCACTTCGCGAGAACCGATGCGATTTGTTAATGGTGGCGCCGGAACGGCTTGGAAATGCGCAGTTCATGCAGACGATCCTGCCGATGTTTCAAGGCAGCATCGGGTTGTTCGCCATCGATGAAGCACATTGCATCTCGGATTGGGGTCATGATTTCCGTCCGGACTATCGACGGATTGTGCGCATCCTGCGGCTGTTGCCACCCGGCGTACCGGTCTTATGCACGACAGCAACGGCGAACGACCGCGTGGTCGCAGACGTGATGGCGCAGGTGCCCCGGTTGCAAATCTCCCGTGGACCACTGGTGCGCCCCTCGCTGCGGCTCTATAACATCCGGCTGGCTGACCAAAGTGAGCGTTTGGCGTGGCTGGCTCATTTTATCCCGCAGATTGAGGGCAGCGGGATCGTTTACTGCCTAACGGTGCAGGACACCGAGCGCGTGGCAGAATGGCTCAATCGCCACGGCGTGGCCGCGGACGCTTACCATGCAGGACTCCAGGGAGCACAGCGAGTGGCGATCGAGAACCGGCTGCTGGAGAACAAAGTCAAGGCGCTTGTCGCGACGGTCGCGCTAGGCATGGGTTTCGACAAGCCGGACCTCGGATTCGTGATTCACTTTCAGCGGCCCGGTTCGGTGGTCGCGTATTACCAGCAGGTGGGCCGGGCCGGACGCGCGATGGAGAAGGCGTTCGGGATCTTGCTGAATGGCGAAGAAGATGACGAAATTGCCGATTACTTCATTGACACGGCATTTCCACCCGCGGAAATGATTCGCGCTGTTGCGACGGAACTGGAGCGCGGCGGCGCCTTGACCTTCGACCATCTAGCCTCGCGCCTCAACCTGAGCCGGGCGATGCTGGAGAAATCGCTCAAGCTTCTGGAGATCGATGGCGCGGTGCAACACGAACGCGACGTGTACATCCGCACCCCCAATCCGTGGTCACCAGACGTTCTGCGCGCCGAGGAGGTCACGCAAAAGCGCCGCATGGAATTGGAGCAGATCCGCCGTTACGTCGAGCACGAAGGCTGCCTGATGGGATTTTTGGCGCGGGCTCTCGATGACCCGAACCCAACTCGTTGCGGCCGCTGCATGAACTGCGCACAATCAACGCGCCGGAAACCACCGGAGGAGCTTGTCCAAAAGGCATCCGAATTTTTGCGCGGCAGCGCCTTAGTTCTCGAGCCAAAACTGCGCTGGCCCACCTGCCTGACGCCAGAACTGGACGCGTTGCACCTGGCGGATATCGGAGCGCGCGGACAACCGTCGTCGGTGATCCCGCCGGAACTCCGGCCCGAACCCGGGCGAATCCTGTGCTTGTACGGCGATGGCGGGTGGGGTCGGGAGGTCGCCAATTGCAAATATAAACTCGGCCACTTTACGCCGGATCTGGTCGATGCAGTCGCGCGGTTGATTCGAGAGCGATGGAGACCGGAACCGTTCCCGACATGGCTTGCGGCCATCCCGTCGCTCGGAAAGCCGATGGTCCGCGACTTCGCCGCGAACGTCGCGAACGCCTTGAGCATCCCGTTTGTGGACGTGTTGCGCAAAACCCGCGCGACACCGCCGCAAAAGCAAATGCAAAACCGGGTGCAGCAAGTTCGCAATCTGCTCGGCGCGATTGAAGTGGCAGGGAAGATTCCTGCTGGTCCAGTTCTGCTCGTGGACGACATTGTGGATTCGGGTTGGACGATCACCCTGGCTTCAGTACTCTTGCGCGCTAAAGGCAGCGGGCCGGTGTTTCCGCTGGCCTTGGCAAAAGCCACACCAAGATTGACCTGATGAATGCCCATGAGATTTTGAGCGAAGACGGCGCGGCCGTGCTGGCAATGTGTTCCGGCCTGGGATTGAAGGAACAATCGGATGGGCTCACGCCGCTGAAACTGTCGCAATGGAACGAACTGGAGAAAGCACTCACAGCGGCGAAGCGCTCGCCGGCCAGCCTGCACGGCCTGTCTGTTTCCGATCTGGTGAACCTCGGCGTGGACCAGGAGGAAGCGAAGCAAATCGCACGGCTTTTGGATCGCGGCGGGCGGCTCGCGCTGGAACTGGAGCGACTGTTTTCCGCCGGGATCTGGGCGGTGACGCGCGTGGACGAACTCTATCCGGGCAGGCTGTCAAAGACGCTGAAACAGCAAGCTCCGTCGGTGTTGTTCGGCTCGGGCGATATCAACTTGTTGCGCAATGCCGGCGTGGCGATCGTGGGCTCAAGGCATATTGACGAAACCGCCGCCGAGTTTGCGCGGCTTGTGGGCCGAAAGGCTGTTGAATCACGGCTGGCAGTCGTCTCCGGTGGGGCGAAGGGATCTGATGCCATCGGAATGGAAGCCGCGCTGGAGAAAGGCGGCGTCTCGATGGGCGCGCTGGCAGACAGTTTGGAACGAACCATCCGCCAAGCGGACGTGGGCGAATATCTACGCGATGGGCGGCTGGTGTTAATCACGCCCTATGTGCCGAACGCCGGGTTTTCCATCGGCGGTGCGATGGGGCGAAATAAGTTGATTTACGGCCTGTCGGATTACGCGGTCGTCATCAGCAGCGATTTCCAGACCGGCGGCACCTGGGCAGGCGCGACTGAAGCGTTGAAAGCAAACTGGTGCCCGGTGTTCGTCCGGAGCAGTGATTCAGCGCCCAAAGGGAATGCTGAGCTTATCAAGCTCGGCGCCGCGGCAATGCCATGCGAAGAGCTCGCGAATACGAGCGATCTTCGGGACTGGCTGGAGACGCACGCCCCGCGGCGTGTTGAGCAGGCCGAGCTGTTCTAAGCGAGCGCCGGCTTGAGACGCGGGCTAATCCGCGCCGCCGCCTTCCTGGCCGCCGGCTTCGCTTAGGCCGTCCATCAGCGCGATAAGCGGCAGGAACAGGGCAATGACGATGCTGCCGACAATCACGGCGAGAAAGACAATCATTACGGGCTCGAGGAGCGAGGTCATGGCGGCGACGGCATTGTCAACTTCCTCGTCATAGTTATCGGCAATTTTCATCAACATTTCCGGCAGGGCGCCGGTCTGTTCGCCGACGTCCACCATGCTGATGACCATGGGCGGGAAGACATTCGAGGCTTCGAGCGGCGCGGTGATGGTTTCACCTTCCTTAACGCTTTCATGGACCGCGGCGACGGCACTGCCGACAATGACGTTGCCTGAGGTTTCCTTGACAATGGTGAGCGCCTGAAGAATAGGAACGCCGCTGCTCACCAACGTCCCGAGCGTGCGCGTAAAACGGGAGATGGCGACCTTGCTGATGACAGTGCCGAGGATCGGCATGTTGAGCTTAAATTTATCAAAAAGTCTGCGGCCAAAGCGGGTTTTCACGAAGGCAACGAAAGCCGCGATCACGACGACAGAGCAAATGGCGGTGACGATAAAGTTGTTGGCGATGGCATCGCTGATGCCCAAAACGAAACGCGTGAAGCCGGGCAGAGGCTTGCCGGGCAACATGTCTTTGAAAATGTCTTTGAATTTGGGGACCACCCAAATCATCAGGACGGCGAGAATGACAACGGCCACGGTCATGACAGCGACCGGATAAAACATCGCCGAGATGACCTTGCCCTTGATCTTTTGCGCCTTTTCCATGAAGTCGGCCAGGCGGGCGAGAACGACTTCGAGCACGCCGCCCAATTCGCCGGCCTTGACCATGTTTACAAAAAGGCGATTAAAGACTTTTGGATGTTGCGCGAGGCCTTCGGAGAATGTGCTGCCGCCCTCAATGGACATGGCCAATTCCCCGATTATTCCCTTTAAAGTCTGGTTCTTCTCCTGTTTCTCCAGCACGCGCAAACCGCGCAAAAGCGGCAAGCCGGCATCGACCAGAGTCGCCAACTGCCGGGTAAACGCAGTCAGGATTTTGCCCTTCACCCTGCCGCTCAAGCCGGGAATCTTGATGCTGAGGTTGACGTTCAGCGCGCCCTTTTTCCCGCCGCCCGGCCCTCCCTTGGCCGTCTTTGTTTTGGCTTCGGCTTTTTCCTTGGCTTTATCGACCTCGACGACTTTTGTCGGGAAGAATCCCATCTCCTTCAGCCGGCCAATGGCTTCGTTTTGATTGCCAACCTCGAGCGTGCCCTTGGTCTCCTTTCCTCGGGAATCCATTGCGACGTAGCTGAACTTGGGCATATAAGCAGCTTTTGATTACGTATATTTGACGACTTCTTCAATAGTAGTATCACCATCGAAGATGCTGCGCAAGCCGTCTTCGCGCAGGGTGACCATTCCGAGCTCGACCGCCTTCTGGCGCAGGACCACGGTGGGAGCGCGGTCGTTTATCAGGTTTCGAACCGGTTCGGTCACGGTCAGCAGTTCGAAAATGCCCTTTCTACCCCTGTAGCCCGTATCATTGCACGCCGCGCAGCCGCGCCCGCAGTAAAACACTTTGTCACCGATGTCGTGCGGCGAGAGGTTCAGCAAGCCCAACTGACTTTCGGTCGGCTCAAAGGGCGTACGGCACTTTTTGCAGGTGGTCCGCACCAACCGCTGGGCCAGCACCGCCATCAGGGTCGAGGAAATCAGGAACGGTTCCACGCCCATATCCACGAGGCGCGTCACCGCCCCTGGAGCGTCATTGGTGTGCAACGTACTGAGGACGAGGTGGCCAGTCAGGGAGGCCTGGATAGCGATCTGCGAGGTTTCCAGGTCGCGCATTTCTCCCAACATGATTACGTCGGGGTCCTGCCGCAAAAACGAGCGGAGCGCCTTGCTAAAGGTCATGCCCTGCGCTTCGTTGATCGCGACCTGCATGATTCCTTCAATGTCATACTCGACCGGATCCTCCGCCGTAAGCAGCTTCAAATCGATGGAGTTGACCCGACGCAGGCAGGAGTAAAGGGTGGTCGTCTTGCCGGAGCCGGTCGGCCCGGTCACGATGAAGATCCCATTCGGCTGCTGGATTGCTTCATGGATGTAGTCGTAAACGTACTTCGGCAATCCAAGTGTCTCCAGCTCGAGGTTCACCGCCGAGCGGTCGAGGACGCGCAGCACAACCGATTCGCCAAACTGCGTCGGCAGCGTCGAAACCCGCAAATCGACCTGGCGGTTGCCCATCTGGAAGCTAATGCGGCCGTCCTGGGGCAGGCGTCGTTCGGAAATGTTCAGGTTCGCCATGACCTTCAGGCGCGAAATTACCGGCAGAGCAAGGTGCTTCGGCGGCGGCGTCATCTCGTACAAGGCGCCATCGACGCGGTAGCGAATTTTGAACTCGTCTTCAAAAGGCTCGAAGTGAATGTCGCTGGCCCGGTCCTGCACCGCTTGAAACAGGACCAGGTTCACGAAACGCACGATGGGCACTTCGTTCGCGAGATCGGCCATTCCGGCAGCGTCCTCCGTTATGGCCGCTTCGCTCACCTCCTTCGCGATGTCCGTGTCCGCACCCAGTTCCTTCAGGATGTCCGAAACGCTTTCGGCGTCCTCACCGTATTGGCGCGAAATCACCTTCCCGATCGAATTCGGGTCGCCGACTACCAACTGAACTTCGCGTCCAACAATGTAGGCCAGCTCGTCAATCGCCTGGTGGTTCATCAACGGGTCGGCCATTGCGACCTGGAGTACTGAGCCGTACTCCGCAATCGGAATGCACTGGTACATGCGCGCGGTGCCGGCGGGAATTGTCTTGAGCAACTCCGGGGGGAATTCCATGTCCTGGATATTCACGACCTCGGTGCCAAGGTTTTGCGCAATAAGGTCCAGTTGCGTATCGGTGTCAACCAACTCGAAGTCGGCCAGAATCTGGCCAAAGGACTTTCCGCTCCGCGCCTGCTCCTGAATCACTTCCTCAAGCTGAAGGTCGTCAATCAGATTGCGTTCCTTGACGAGCGTCAGCAGCGGGTGATGAACGATATCCGACATAGCGGCTTACGCGGGCTGGAGGGGTCTTGTCGGCGACCGATTCTGGCTGACCGCTTGCGCCAGTTCGTATTCCTGCAACTTGGCCTGGATAGTCACTGGATCCTGAGCCTTGGTAATTACTTCGTCTTTGGCAATCAATCCGGCCTGGTACTTTTCCATCAGGAAGCTGTCCAGCGTCACCATGCCATATTTGGCGCCGGTCTGAATGTCAGAATTGATGCGGAAAGTCTTGTTGTCGCGAATGAGCGCGGCGACGGAGGGCGTGTTGATCATGACTTCAAACACCGCAACGCGACCCGGCTTATCGACTCGCGGAATGAGCAACTGCGAAATGACCGCCTGCAAGACGGTGGAGAGCTGAATCCGAATCTGTTCCTGCTGATTGACGGGAAAAGCGTTGACAACACGGTCGATGGTCTTGGCCGCCCCGGTTGTGTGCAGCGTGCCAAAAACGAGGTGACCGGTCTCGGCGGCGGTGATCGCAGCATCGATCGTTTCCAGGTCGCGCATTTCACCGACGAGAATCACGTCCGGGTCCTGCCGCAAGACCCGGCGCAGCGCTTCGGCGAAGTTTGGCACATCGACGTTGATCTCGCGCTGCGTGACGATGGACTTTTTGTGTTTGTGATAATACTCGATCGGGTCCTCGATTGTGACAATATGAGCGTCATCGCGCAGTTCGTTGATAATGTTGATCATCGACGCCAGCGTCGTGGTTTTGCCCGAACCCGTTGGCCCGGTCACCAGGACCAATCCGCGCGGCTTGTACAGTAGCTCTTTGCACGACATCGGGATGCCGATCTGCTCCATGCTCAACAGCTTGCTCGGGATTTGGCGCAGGACCATTCCGAAGTTGCCCTTCTCTTTGAAGACACTGACGCGGAAACGGGCGAGTTCGCCGAACGCAAACCCGAAGTCGGCGCCACCGCGTTCGCGCACCTGTTGAATATGATCCTCCGAAGTGATGCTGCGCATTAACTCCTCGGTATCCTCGGCGGTCATTGAAGGCCCTTCCACACGATGCAAGATGCCATGCAGCCGAATGACCGGCGGAACGCCGACGCGAACGTGCAAGTCCGAGGAGCCTTCGGAGACCACCAACTGCAACAGATCGGACATCGAATAAGCCATAAAGGGTTTGAGATCTTATGCGCTCGCCGGGTTCGAAGCAAGCGGGTACGGAGCGCCAGCCAGAGAAATTCCGGCAGTTCGGCCGCGCTTGTTCATCAATCGACGTCTCCCACAGTCGCTCGAATCACCTCTTCGGGCGTCGTCAGCCCTGCCAGAACCTTTCGCGCGCCATCTTCACGCAACGTACGCATCCCCATCTCGCGCGCGCGGGTGCGCAACACCGAAGACGGCACGCTGTCGTAAATCAGTTTCCGCGCTTCGTCATCGATCACGAAAATCTCAAAAATTCCGAACCGGCCACGGTGCCCCGTCTTGGAGCAGTCGCTGCAGCCTTTGCCCTTCATGAAAGTCGCATTCTGAATATTGTTCGGATCCAGGTTCAGCGACCGCAGCTCCGAATCGCTCGGCGAGTACGGGGCGGCGCATTTCCGGCAAATCTTGCGCACCAACCGCTGGGCCATGAGCGCGCGCGTTGAAGAGGCGACGAGAAACGGCTTTACGCCGATGTCGATCAATCGGGTCACCGCGCTCGGCGCGTCATTGGTGTGCAGGGTCGAGAAGACGAGGTGGCCGGTGAGCGATGCGTTAATCGCTATCGTGGCTGTTTCCAGATCTCGAATTTCACCGAGCATGATTACATTGGGCGCCTGGCGCAAAATCGAACGAAGCGCCGCCGCAAACGTTAACCCGACTGCCTCGCTCACCTGCACCTGGTTGATGCCTGCGAGCAGGTATTCCACCGGATCCTCGACAGTAATGATCTTCCGGTCGGGCCGATTGATGAAGTTTAGACAAGAGTACAGCGTAGTCGTTTTACCGGAGCCCGTCGGGCCGGTCACCAGCAGAATCCCATCCGGCAAACCGATCAGCCGCTCAAATGTCTGCTGATCGTCAGTGAAAAAACCCAGTTCCGGCAACCCAAGCTTCAACCCCTCCTTGTCGAGAATACGCATGACGATGCTTTCGCCATGGTTGGTCGGCAGGCATGAAACGCGCAGGTCGATCATCTTCCCGCCCACCGTCGTCTGAATCCGCCCGTCCTGCGGAATCCGCTTCTCAGCGATCGACATGTTACTTTGAATCTTCAAGCGGCTGATGATCGACGCTTGCAACCGTTTGGGCGGACTCTTCACCTCGTGCAGGACGCCATCAATTCGATACCGCACCCGAAAGGTCTTCGACATCGGTTCGAGGTGAATGTCCGAGGCGCGGGAGCGAAACGCCTCAACAATGATCGTATTGACCAGCTTGATGATCGGGGCGTCTGCGTCCACCGTCGCCCCGTCATCCGCCAGCACGCCCGCAGCCGGCCCGCCAATTTCCACCTCCCCTTCCGTGATGTCCTGGATCATCTTGGACACCGAGTCCTCGCCCGCGCCGTAATACTTGGCCAGCGCCGTCTCGATGTCCTCCTCGCTGGCGACGCTCACCACAATCTCCGATTTCAAGGCGTGCGTGAGGCTGTCGATCGTATCCAGGTCGGATGGATCGCTCATCGCCACGGTGATCGTATTGCCATGGCGGAAAACCGGAATGACGCGGTAACGTTTAGCCACGTCGCGCCGAACGGCGGATATGACCTCGTCGTCGAGGCGCATTTCCGACAACTTCACCATTTCAACCCCGAAATGGGCCGCCTTGGCCGTCGTCAAATCCTGCGGGCGGATCATCTTGCGCTCGAGCATCAGATCGACAACGCCCGAACCATTCGACTCGGCCTCAGCGCGCAGCGGCTCGACCTGCGGCTTACTGATGAAACCGAGGTCAATCAATTGATCTAACAAATAATCGTCTTTTGCGGCCATTTTCACGTCCCAAACGGGACATTGATTGGAATTCTGGCCGAATATGCGGGCCGCGATGCGCAATGTCAAACGCGGGATTTGCCTGCTCATCTCCGGACCCACAAAAACAGGCGCTGGACCGGCTCGGACCCCGCAAATCCGCCAAATCCATATTGACTACCACCAGCGGGTGACCTTAAGGTAATTCTTAGAATCCTGGAAGCATAACCCGGCCGCGAAACCATTGAGAACGCGCGGAAAGGCCCTGGATGTTGACGTCCAAACAGCTTCGGTTGGCGGTGTTGTTCGGCCTTTGCGGCTTTCGAGCCGGGGCAGTGGAACGGCGTCATTGTCGCGCACAAACGCTTTGCTGGAACGGGCCCAGGCACGAGTTCGCCGGGACCCTACTGCGCGCCGGTGGAGAAGGACACCAACCGCAACCCAATTTCACTGGAGACTGATTTCTCGGGGGCGGCGGCATGGGCGGACCTAGAAATCTCCGTCAGCAGATGCGGCACGGCAACGGCTACTTACAAGTTCGTTGGTACTTCCCACCGCCTGCCGCACCTGCAACAAATCGATCAGGTTCGTGTCATAGACGAAGAGCGTCTGCCGATTCGTCGGGTCAGTGAGCTTGGTTACCTTTCCCAACCAGTTGTATTCAAAAGTCGTGATCTGGCCGGTTCCATCGTCGAGTACTCGCGCGATCTGCTTTGGCCGACCATTAGTGCCTTCAATGACCGTGCTGGCCTGACCATAGTAGCTGTACCAGACCCGATTTTCCAAGGGGGCCTTTTCGCTTTCCAGAATGCCGGAGGCATCTCCGGAAGCAGCGTGCAGCCAATGAAAGACTTTCGCCTTGAACGTTGCTTTGACCGGAAGAGGAAAACGCACTGCCGATCGATTACCGTTGACGTTAAACCGCGCCCGCAGATCGGAGCAAAGCAAAATGCCTGTCTGTAACAAAACGCCCGTCACCCCAACCCGCGAACTCTAGTAACGATACTCCGTGAGGTTGGACATCTATAGGTGCACCGGCGTCGAGTAGCATCTGGATAGCCCGGCATTCGCCGCGCAAGGCAGCATAGGCCAAAGCAGAAGCTCCAAATTTGTTTACGGCAGCAACATCTGCACCTTTGCTTATTAAATACTCAACAATGGGCCCGTGTCCCTCATTAGCGGCCACCATAAGAGGCGTCCACTCAAAGCGATTCCGGATGTTGACGTCCATTCCGGATTCAACCAAATCGCGAATTGCAATAATATCACCCTTTTTGATTAACTCGTGAAATGCGTCAAATGTATCTGTCTTAGACATAGCATCTTGTCAATCTTGCGATCATGTTTTCTATAACCTATGGTTTGGGGCACTCGGCTCCCTCCATTTGTCTCATCATCTGTCTCATCACCACATCTCCCATGAACCCGGTCTGCTGATTTACCTCATGGCGGAGTGTCAGAAGGCCTACGTACGCCCATGCGTCCTGCCCGTTGTTACAATCTTCCACCACAGTTTTCATGATCTCCACCATTCGAGCAGCACTGGCTTCTGCATCCAAGGCCTGCGCAAAGGGGGCGCCAACCGCTGCGGCTTTGAAAAAACGTGATCCCGCGCGCCCACTCCCGGGTCCGCAATCTTCCTGCCGGGGTGTAGGTGTAGCTCGGGCCTTTCCCGTCAGCGTAGAGCTTGTTGGTCATAAAGCCGCGGTCTCCCCGGGGTCAGGTCTCCCCGGGGTCAGTCCCAAGTAAGTTGCACTAGTTGTCACTGGCTGAGTTTTATTTGACAGGACGAGAATTGTCGATGCAGTGATGCAAGGCGGCGTCTCA
>JAKEEH010000168.1 GCA_022616725.1 Limisphaerales bacterium
CATTGGTGGCCGTGTGCGCGGTGTATGGAAGCAATTCCTGCCGGCCTTGCTGGTCGTGTTTCTCTCTATGGCTGTGGTTCACAAAGCCGAGTTCTTCGGTCATTACCGCGAGAGCGCTCTGCTGGCTGCAACGAGCTTCATTATCATCCCAATTGTCGGTCTGTTCCATTCCATGTGCCGGATGCACTTTTTGGCCGCATGGATTCTTACACTCTGCTGGGGTATCGGAGTGCCCTATCTGATCATCGAGCTTTCATCGCTCGCAGGTTTGTCTCCTGTTACGACAGTAACATTTTCTAATTACTACGAATCGAGAGCTTTCAATGCCCTTTTTGCGGTTGTCGTTCAGACAATCGTGGGGGTCGCCTTTTGGCTTGTCCTGCATTACCGATTGAAGACGCGGCAGTTCATATTTGCATCGGCGTGACCGCGATTCAGGTGCTCTAGTGCGCAGGTAAGCGTGTGGCAATGGAGGCGCGCGAACTCTTCTCACCGCAAATCAACTTTCCTTTTTCCGCCGTTTCGATTATACATCCTGAATGTTCCGTCGATGGATTAGCGCGATAGCGGTGCTGTATGCATTTGTCGTCACAGTCCTGCCCGCCGCTATCGGTTCCGCGCCGACTTTTACAGTCGAGATCGCAGGCACAGGCGCGTCGGCCGTGCCCAATTACATTGTTCGGCACGGCGACGATTGGCGCTGTCGCCTCGGAACAAACGCGCCGCAGGTGGATTGGAAAACGGCCGCCGATGCATCGCTCGACGGCACATGGCAAACGGGTCCGGGCGGTTTCGGTTATGAGGATGGGGATGACGCGACGTTGCTGACGACCATGTCCAACCGCTTCACCACGGTTTACATCCGGCAATCATTCAACATCGCGGCGACTCCCGACACCAACCAGCAGCTTCGGCTGGTGATGGATTGGGATGACGGCTTCGTGGCCTGGCTCGACGGCGTCCAGATCGCACGCTCGCCGAATGCGCCCGGCGCCGCAGGCACGGAGCCGGCGTTCAACGCGCTGTCGCTGCCGCCGAATCACGAAGCATCTGCCGGTCCGAACGGCAATCCGCCTGCCACCTACAACCTCGGGCGGGCGGCGGACCTCCTGAGCGCCGGCACGCACGTGCTGGCGATCATGGGACTGAACGGAACGATCAATTCGAGCGACCTTTCATTGATCGCCGATTTGTACAGTGTCGATTTATCGACCCCCTCCAGCACGTCGGGGGCGTTCTTCAGCCTCGTGTCCACAAACAGAGTTTTGCTGCAAGGCTCCAACACGACCAGCAGCGCTCGGATGACTGTCAATGGCATGGACGGAAACTTCAATATCGCCAACGGCACCTGGTCGAAGCCACAGGTTCTAACTCCCGGGTTGAATCGACTCTTCATCGCTTCGCTGGATAGTTCAGGAAACATCGTTGCATCGATCAGCAGCGATATCATTTACGAAAGCTCAAAGATCTCGACCGGCGGCACGCTCGCCGCAGACACGACGTGGAGTACGTCGGTTGTACGGGTCACCAATGACATATTCGTGCCTTCGGGCGTGACGCTCTCGATCAGTCCGGGCGTGGCCGTGCTGCTGTCCGCGAACGCGTCCATCAAATCGACCGGCGGGACGATCGACGCGGCAGGCACCGAAGCCCAGCCGGTGTTCTTTCTGCCGGCCGAGGGCGCCACAACCTGGCGTGAGGTTTCCGCAGTTGGTGCCGGCTCAGTTCTCAACCTGCGCCACGTCGAGCTGGCGGCGGGGCAAGTCATCGGATCAACAAATTCGACCGTATTGATCGAGGACAGTTACCTGCACGACCTGCGTTCGGCGTCGCGGCTGTTCGTGGCCGGAACCAACGCGACCATGACCCTGCGCCGATCGCGCCTGGCGCGCTACGATCAGGCTCGGTTCAATCGGACGGCGATCACGATTGAGGATTGCCTGCTCGAGGACGTGGGCGCGGACGCGACCGACTTTTCGAATCGCGCCAATTTGCAAATCGTGCGGACGACCTACCGGCGTGGAGAAGGGGCGAACACCGATGCGATCGACTTGGGGAGCAACACAAACATGCTCATCAGCCAGTGTCTGATCCGTGATTTCCCGGATAAGGGCGTGTCGATCGCCGACGATTCGCACGGGACAATCGTTCGCAACTCGCTTCTTCTGAACTGCGGCTTCGGCCTGTCGGGGTACGCAACGTCAAATCTCTTGTTCTTCAACAATACGATTTCCCAGTGCAGTACCGGGTTATTCTTTCGGTCGAGCGGTGGACGCCCGGCGTTCGGGACAGCCAGCAACCTGATCGTGTGGAACAACGACACGGAAATCAGCATTACGGGCGGTTCGAGTCTCGACCTATCGTATAGTGATGTCGAAGGCGGCGTGTTGCCGGGAACGGGAAATATCAGCAGCGACCCTCAGTTTCGCGACCCAGACGGGGGCGATTACCGGCTGCTACCTGGTTCGCCGGCTATCGGAGCAGGTCTTGGCGGGGTGGATATGGGCGCGGTTTTTCCAGTGGGTGGGATTCCGCCGGCGCCGACGATGCTGGCGGCGCACACCTTCGGCAATGACGGCATCCGCCTCTCCTGGCAGGAGGATTGCGACAACGAAGAGGAGTTTCAGGTCGAACGCTCGACGGATGCAACGACCTGGAGCATGGCGGGGTCAGCCTCACGGGATGACACAGAGTTTGTTGACAGCGGCTTGAATCCCGGTGCTCGCCACTTTTACCGGATTGCCGCCGTGAACAGCTCGGGCAAATCGCGCTACTCGAACATCGCCTCGGGTTTTGCGGGCTCGCCACTCGTCAGCCACACTTTCGTGGCGGGGACGTTGAGCAACCACACCGTGTGGACACCGAGCATGGGTATGATCATCGTGCGCTCGAATGTAGTCGTGCCAACCAATATCTCCTTGACACTACTCGAAGGAACGACGGTCAAAATTACGAATGGCGTATCGATCCGCGCCACCGCGGGCGGGGTGATCAACGTGCTCGGAAGCGTGTCGAACAAAGTTACCATCTCGCGCTGGAACACCAACGGAAATATGGTGTGGACTGAACTGTCCGCCACCGGCACGAATGCCGCGATCACCGTTCGGCACGCGGATATCTCGGGCGGTCAGACTGCCGCCTTCAACAATGCCGCCGGGCTGTTCGAAGACTCGTATTTCCACCATTATCGCACGGGCTCGCAGCCGCTCCTGCTCACGGACGGAGCCAGATCAGTCCACGTTCGCCGCTGTCACTTTAGCGACTATTACGAGACGCTTTTCCGCAACGGGGTGACGGTGGTGGAGGATTGCCTTTTCGAAAATATTTCCGGGGATGGTTTGGACTTCGACGCAGCACAACCGGGTACCGTGCTGCGGCGGTCCACTTTTCGCAATGGCACGCTCGGCAACGTGGACGCAGTCGATGTGGGCAATGGCGCGTTGGGCGGGTCGCGCAACGTTCTGATCGAAGACTGCCTGATGTATAACTTTCCGTTTGACAAGGGCGTGTCGGTCGGCGACTCCGGACAGAGCACGGGCACGGTCGTTCGCAACTGCCTGATGTACGGCTGCCTTTCGGGCGTCCAGGCCAAAGACAACTGTATCGTCACGGTATATCACTGCACGATTGTCGATAACTCGTGGGGCTTCACCAATTACAATAAGGTGAATCCTTCATCAGCGACGGGCGGCGGCCACACCGTGGCGCTTAATAACATTCTGTGGGACAACCGCATCACGATCTCAATGGCAAATAGCGGCACGCTTACGGCCGCATATTGCGATTTGGGGGAGACGAACTGGCCAGGCACAGGAAACATCGATGCCGATCCGCTGTTCCTTGACCCTGCGGCGCGCGACTACCGTCTCGCGGCCAATTCGCCCTGCATCGGCACCGGATCCAATGGGGTGAACATGGGGGTTACGTTTCCGGTTGGCGGTGTTCCCGCCGCGCCGATCAACTTCGTCGGAACCAACTCGGGCGGCCTATTGATTCTGGATTGGGATCTCGTGGGCGAGCACGTCACCAGTGTCGTGATTGAAGGCAGCACCAACGGGACCGCGTGGAGCCCTGTGATCGTGCTTTCTTACGCGGCATCGAATGTGACCGTTCCTGCCACGGTTGCAACGTTCTTCCGAGTTCGAGCGCTAAACTTCATTGGCACCTCATTTGCCTCGAACGTGATCACGAACAGTGGGGCGTCCGATCTCGACAGCGACGGCATGCCTGACGATTGGGAAATGCTCTACGGGTTCAGCATCAGCGATCCTAATGATGCGGACGAAGACGAGGATAGCGACGGCGCGTCCAATCTAGACGAATACCGCGCCGGAACGAACCCGCTGCTGGGCAGCAGCCGCCTTGGGTTTGATTCAGTTGCAGCGACGGCGCCAAACCAGATCCAACTTACGTTCACGGCGGTTGCGGGCAGAACCTACGCTATTCAGTTCCGCGACTCGCTCACCACCGGCGAGTGGCAGGACCTTGTTCCGGTTCCCGCGGGTCCGGAGCGCACTTACAGCTTCACGGACACTCTGCCGGCCGGAGTACAGACGCGATTCTATCGCCTGCTCACTCCATGATTCGGGCGAGGAGCCATTGATGGAAATTGAGTTCGGGCTTTTCAAGCTAGGAAAAGCCGCGCTACGACAGGCACGCAAACCGAGCCGCGCTATTCTTTCTTCTTCTCGGACTTCAGCGATGCGCCGTAACCGGCTTTTTTCACCGCTGCAATGAGCTTGTTGGCGTCAGTTTTGCCTTTTTTGATCTTCACGGTGGCCTTGTCTGGCATTTCGACCTCCGCGCTGACCACTCCCGGGGTTTTTTCAAGTGCGGACCGCACTTTTTTAACGCAATTAACCTTTCAGACCATTCCCGAAATGGCCAGATTAACAGTTTCCTGTTCTGCCGCTTCGGCGGTTTGAGGGTTATTGGAAGAAGGGACGGGAAGCGTCCCATAGGCGTGAGCTGAGGCCAACAGCGCTACCGATACGACAAGTGCTGATGTTGTTTTGTTTCTCACGCGCGCAATATCGCCAAGCCGACGCAGCACCGCAAGCAAAACTTTCATTAACCCGCCGCGCTCGGCGCGCCCAAGCTATGCCGCAGCCTCAGGAGCGCATGAGGCTTCGAGCGTCATCGGTTGGTCATGATCGAGAAAGGAAGCGCACACGCGGAAGAATTCCGCTTCGGTGCTGACGCGGCGAATCTGATGAAGAAACTGCCCGCTGGGTTCGACGCCCGCGCCGATGAAGTTCAGGTACTTCTTCATTTTCTGGACATGCGCTGACTCGCGAATGCTGGCTGGCCGCACCGCGTCGTACAGGGCATGGACATAGCAGAGAACGTCGTGGCCGCGCGGCACGAACAGGGGTTCACCGCGCTGGCGCTGTCGAATCTGCTGGAACAGCCACGGGTTCCGAATCGCACCGCGGCCAATCATCAGCCCCCGCGCGCCAGTGATGCTCAGGACTTCGCCAGCTTTGGGGGCGGAATCGACGTTGCCGTTCGCCAGCACGGGACAGCACACCACAGCGACGGCCCGGGCGATGAATTCGTAATGCACGTCGGGGCGGTACATTTCCTGAACCGTCCGGGCGTGGACGGTCAGCAGGTCAAGCGAATGCTTTGCAAAGATCGGCAGCAACCGCTCGAAAACGGCGGGCGAATCGAATCCGATCCGCGTCTTGACGGTGAACCGGCCGCCAATCGCGTCACGCAACGCGCCGAGAATCGCATCCGCGCGCTCGGGTTCCCGGAGCAAACCGCCTCCCGCGCATTTGCGGTAAACGACCGGTGCGGGGCAACCGAGGTTCAGGTCAATGCCGGCGATGGGGTAGGATTGCAGTTCGCGCGCGGTGCGGATGAGCGCGGGTATGTCGTTGCCGATCATTTGCGCGACGGCTGGCCGCCCCGTCGGGTTCTCGGTAATCGAGCGCAGGACAGGCTTTTCGAGGTGGGAAGTCGGATGAACGCGGAAATACTCGGTAAAGTACAGATCCGCGCCGCCGTACCGGCTCATTAACGTCCAAAACGGCAGATCGGTGATGTCCTGCATCGGTGCCAAGGCAAGGATCGGTCCCGGCTGGGCAAGCAGTGCATCAAATTGATCTCTGTAAGCTTGGTTCAATACAATTACCTCTCCAAATCCCAGGGATTCAAGCGATTCACGGAATCCAAAGTCTCGGTCCTGGAGCTGCCGACGTACGCCGCGCCTTGAATGTGATGTACGGGGGAATATACCAACTGCGATGGCGAAAGGTGCCGGGCTGCGCGTGCGGGTCACCGTGACGGGGTTCTGCGACATCTTCGATCACGAAACCGCTTCGGCAGACGCCTCCCAGCAAGTCGTCCCAGCGATGAAGAAATTCCAGAGTTCCCGTTTCGCGGTGGATGCTGCGTTCGGGCGCGGGTGGGAGCGGACCAGTGCGATAATAGGCCTCCGCCACCGTGTAGCCGCGTCCTGAGCCATTCGTGTCCGCCTGCAGGTTGATAGGCTGCTTGTGCTGGCTGATGTAAATCCCACCTGTGCCTGTGACCCGCGCGACTTCACGATAAACGCGATTAATATCAGCTACGTAGCAGGTGCTGACCGGTTGGATCACAATGTCAAATTGCGCCTCGCGGAACGCCGATAGGTCGTCCATCGAACTCTCGACGACCCTCAAGTGGAGCCCGCGCTGCCGCGCTACTTCAGAATCGCGCGCCAGCATCTCCGGGCTGAGATCAACGACCGTCACCTCCGCCCCCACAAACGCGAACAATGGGCCGTGCCACCCTCCCCCAGCCGCTAAACAGAGAACACGCTTCCCGGAGGGATTGCCGCCCAGCCACCCACAGTCGTCGATCCACCGCCACGGGTTCGCGAACTGCGCATCGCCCGCCGCTTCGGTGTGCGGAAATCCACACCGAGCGCGGTCGTCCCAGACTTGGCGGTTGTGGTTATGCGCATTGGACATGGCGTGACATTTTGGACCAACCGTGAGGCACAAAAAAGCCAGAATGTCACAGTTGCCCGCGTTCTTCCGGACCGCTTCATTGAATTACGCCGGTTTGGTGTATATTGAGGCGGGCACAAGAGTCGCTTTAGCAGTGCGAACAGATGATGTTTGATTCGACATATTTATTATTTGCGATTCCGGGGTTGATCCTCGGAATGTATGCGCAATTCAAACTGATGAGCACGTACGGGCACTATGTCCGCGTGCCTGCGGCCACCGGATTGTCCGGCGCGCAAGCCGCCCGGGCGATCCTTGACGATGCTGGGTTATACGACACGCCGGTGAACGAGGTCGGCGGGCATTTGACGGATCATTATGACCCGATAAAGAAAGCCCTTTTCCTGTCATCGGAAAACTTCCATGGCCGTTCCGTCGCCGCCGTGGGCGTAGCCGCGCACGAAGCCGGCCACGCCTTGCAGCACAAACACGCATATGCCCCGCTGCAGTTTCGGATGATGATGGTGCCGGTCACAAAATTCGCCAGCTTCGCGTGGATGGGTATTCTGGTGCTCGGGATGATCCTCGGCGGCGCCTATTTCAGCAAGTTCCTCGGGATCGCCATCGCGATTTTTGCGATCATCACATTGTTTCAGATCGTAACGCTGCCCGTCGAGTACGATGCGAGCCGTCGCGCGAAGGCGCAGCTATTGAGCCTTGGGTTGGTTCGTCAAGCCGAAAGCGGGGCGGTGAGCCGCGTGCTGAACGCTGCCGCGCTAACTTATGTCGCCGCGATGGTCACTTCGGTGTTGCAGTTGCTGCACCTGGTCTCGCTGGCGCGCAGGCAGCAATAAAACACCGGCAGCTAAGTCCGAAGGCAGAAGCGCGAAAAACCGAATTGCCCTTGGCGTTTACGCGAGCGCCGCGAAATTTCGCAGCATAGTGAGGCCTATTTCCTGGCTCTTTTCCGGGTGAAACTGCGTTGCGTACACGTTATCCCGCCAGAGGGACGACGCAAACTTCGGGCCGTACTCGGTCCATGTAGCCACAATTGACCCGTCTGCCGGCACCGGATAGAAGCTGTGCACGAAATAAACGTAGCTGCGGTCCTTTATATCGCGGAACAATGGGCATGCCGGCTGGGCGATTTCGATCTGGTTCCACCCGATCTGGGGGACCTTCAACCCCGGCTGGTCAGGAAACCGAATCACCCGTCCCTTAAACAGTCCCAGGCCGGCGGCGCAACTGTTAAATTCCTCGCTCTTCTCGAACAAGGCCTGATACCCGACGCAGATGCCGAGGAATGGCCGCCCGGAAGCAATGAACTGCTTCACAGCCTGCAACAGTTCCTGGCGCTCCATCGCTGTGATGCAATCATCAAAAGCGCCGACGCCCGGCAGGACGGCCGCTCGGGCATCCTTGAGAGGTTTCGGCGAGGCAGTGACGAGCACGTCCGCGCCCACCTTGCGCAGTGCCTTTTCCACACTGCGCAGGTTTCCCGATCCATAATCGAGCAGCGCGATCACCCCGCAAGAATACCTTCAACCCCTCAACCGTTCAACCGTTCAACCGCTCTCATTAACACCAAAGCCAAAGCCGTGGCCGAAATTCCCCAACCCCTCAACCCTTCAACCGTTCAACTGCTCTCATTAACACCCTGCTTCAGCGGGGTGACCCAACTCGCCTCCCCTGCTGTTCCCTCTCCCCCGGGGCTGCGGACGCAGTCTCGCGGTCAAGGAATCTCCAACTGGGCAGGGTGAAGGCGATTCAACGCTTTTAACGATTTAACGTCTTCCGCGCAGCCACCCTTCAACCCTGTAACGATTTAACGCCCGCTTCAACTCATCGCCCTTCAACGGGAGATTGACAAGCAACCCAGCCCACTCATACTGGCAGGCGATTCCGGCGGTAACAATTCGCATATATTTTGTGGATGTCTGTGAAACACCCCGGAAATCGTCACTTCGTCAGGCGCAGCCTCCAAGCGCGGAGACGGCAGGGCGGCGGTGAACCAAGGGGGAAAACTCAGCGCCGAGAACGGACCGCCCGGCGCGCCACGTCTGGCCATCACCCTCAGCCTTCCCCGTTTTTAACGATTCAACGCTTTTATTAACGATTCAATTCAACGATTCATTCAACGATTCAATTCAACGATTCGACACCCTGTCCTCCACGGACAGACTCATTCGTCGTATGATTGAAATCAACGCATTGTTGACCACTTAACAAAACAATACAGAATTCAAAGATATGAATACGCAGAACACGAAAGACCAATACTTGCTCCTGTTCCGGGGCACACGCTGGGACAAGGAACTTTCTCCAGAGGAGATCCAGAGCGTCGTAAACAAATGGGCGGCCTGGTTCGAACGCCTGACCAAAGAAGGCAAGGCCAAAGCCGGCCAGCCCCTCAAGGATGAGGGCAAGGTCGTATCCGGAAAGAAGCGCACGGTGGCCGACGGCCCATTTGCTGAGTCCAAGGAAGCCATTGGTGGGTATTTCCTCCTGGAGGTTGACAGCATTGACGAGGCTGTCGCCATCGCCAAGGAATGCCCAGGGCTGGATTACGGACTGAACGTCGAGGTCCGGCCGGTCGCCGATCAATGTATGGTTCGGCAGCGGGCCATGGATCGAGAGGCTGGTCAGGAGCTCGCGGCGGTTTGACCGCGTGAACCAGTCAGAGCAGCAGAATGGCTCGCCGCCAGGCGGGGAGGTTTTCCGCCTGGCCGAGCACTTTTTCCGGCACGAGGCCGGGAAAGTAGTCTCCTGGTTGACGGGCGTGTTTGGAATGGAGCGGCTCCAATGGGCCGAGGACGTCGTGCAGGAGGCGCTGGTCAAGGCCTTGCAGACGTGGCCCTATTACGGGATCCCCAAAAACCCTGCCGGCTGGATTACACAGACTGCGAAAAACCTGGCCCTGGATCTGATCCGGCGCGAGAAGGTCTTTCGGAAGAAGGAGTCCCAGATCGCCGCGCTTATCGAGTCCTCCGCGGGCGCTTCGGCTGGTACGGGGGACGCGACTTTCGAGACGGAAATCACAGACGAGCGTCTGCGGCTGATGTTCGCATGCTGCCATCCCCTTGTACCGCGAGAAGCCCAAACCGCCCTTGCGTTGAAGACTCTTTGCGGCTTCAGCCCCGCCGAAATTGCCAAGGCTTTCCTGACGAGCGAGGCCGCCATCGCCAAGCGGCTGACGCGCGCCCGCCAAAAAATCCGCGAACTGCAGATTCCGTTCGAGATTCCCTCCGGAGCCGAATTGGTGCCGCGCCTGGACAGTGTTCTGGAAACCCTGTACCTGCTTTTCAATGAAGGCTACAAGGCGTCTTACGGTGAAAGCCTTGTTAAAGAGGAACTCTGTCGTGAAGCCATTCGGCTGGGAGCACTGCTGGCGGAACATCCGGTAGGAAATCAACCACGCACCCATGCTTTGCTCGCCCTTATGTGCCTGAACGCGGCCCGCCTGCCCGAACGCGTCGATTCTGAGGGGAATATCCTGTGCCTGAAAGAGCAGGACCGCGCGCGCTGGGATCGGGCCATGATTGCTCGCGGCATTCTGCACCTGGGCCATTCCGCCAGCGGAGACGAAGTCAGCGTATATCATCTCCAGGCCGGGATCGCAGCCTGCCATTGCACGGCCAGTGATTACGCATCGACCGATTGGCCGCAAATCCTCGCTCTGTACGATGGGCTGGTGGGGATCGATGACTCTCCCGTCGTGGCGCTAAATCGGGCCGTTGCGCTGGCCAACGTCCAAGGTCCGCGCGCCGGCCTGGAAGCGCTTGCGGCAATGCCCAACCGGCATGCCCTCGACTCTTACTATTTGTATTACGCAGTCCTGGCGGAGTTCGAAAACGAACTTCAGGAATTCGACGCGGCGGCTGGCCATCTCCGCAACGCCCTGAAACTAACCGAACTAAGGTCAGAGCAGTTGTTGTTACGAAGGCGCCTGGAATCTTGCGCGGAGCAAAGTTTGACCTCGGCGCAGAGCCCGAACTGAGGGTTGTCACAATAACCTGGCGCGCAATGCGATACGCTTGTCGAATCAAAACGGGGAGAGCATCGCGAGCCGGCAACGTTCTTTCCTTCCATACCTGCCGGGAATAGGCATCAGCCATAGCAACCGGGGATTGAAGGAAAGTTGCACAACCCCTCCATTTAGCTTGAGATCACAGCGCTGAATTGAAGGTCGTGGGGTTTTGACCGACTTAAAATGGGACATTGATTTCAAGTATTTTTGAGACACGCCGATATAGTTACAAGAACCCGGTCCTGAATTTGACGAACGACAAAGTCGTCGTATATTACAGCGAGGCACGATGAAATTGGGTAGCGGGAACAGTGTATTTAAAGCCGGCGACGGTCTGCCGGGCCTCGGCTCTTAGGAGCTGGCGCTCGCGTGCCTTGAAGTTTAAGCGCACCGTCGCGGCGAAAGCGACGGTCATGAATGCGCAGATGCAGTTGGGGAAGTTTGAGGGGGATCGACGGAGGATTCCACAGCCGGGTATTGCGTCGCGCTGGCCGCTCTTCACGGCGCCCCATCCAGACCGGATCGTCACCCTGGCCTCCCTTTCCCGACGTGTACCGGATGAATTCATCGCCCGCACCCTGGCGCGCCGCCTGACTGAGGAAACAGACGGGAAGGTCCTGTTGGTGCATCTCGAACGCGGGCCGCGCAAGGTCGTTCTGCAGGATTGGGCGCGTGTCGCCCCGAAGGTAAACGGCGAGTTTTGCTTCACGCAGCAGCTTGATTTTCTGGCACCGCGGGCTGAGCGCCTGCACGTTCACGCGGAGGTGGAAGAGTCCGGCCTCTTGCCTGGGATGCTGGAGCATTTCAGTCAGCACTACCACTACGTTATTATTCATGTCGCGGACGGAGCGCCGACGCCGGTCCTGTTGGAGTGTTTCGGGCGGTCCGACCGCACCTTCCTGTTGTTGCAACCGACATCCGAGGATTTGTATCAGCGGGACCTGTTGCTGCGGGAGACGCGCTCCATGGGGAAGGCGGAGAATGTCAAAACAATTGTTTGCCGGGAAAAGGGCGAAGAGCATTTCAACGAGTTGCTGAAGCAGATGGGCACATCGGTGCACGGGTTTGTGCACGGATGCCCAACGATCGATGGGGCGGCTTCGCTTGAAAACTGGACCGACCGCGAGTTTCGTGATGACATCCGCCGACTGGCGCGGGAGATTGCGCACAAAAGGGTGGGCCTGGCGCTGTCGTCAGGCGGGGCGCGAAGCCTGGCGCACATAGGGGTGATCCAGGTGCTGGAAGAGAACGACATCGAGATCGATGTCATCGCGGGCTGCAGCATGGGGGCATACATCGGTTCGGTCTGGGCTTACGGATACGATGGCCTCGGGATGGAGCGGCTGGCGCGCGAGATCGAGCACCGCTGGGGTCTCCTGGAATTGATTGATCCGTTTATTCTGCCGCGGCAGGGATTTCTGCGAGGAGAGAAAGTCAAGCGCCGCCTGAAGCGGTCGATTGGCGATGTTCATTTCTCCGAACTTGTGCGTCCGTTGCGGATTGTGGCGACGAACCTTTCCACACTCGAACGCTCGATATTTTCCAGCGGTGAGGTCGCGGCGGCGGTCCACGCCAGCAGCGCGATTCCGGGCGCGTGCGTGCCCGTAACCATCGACGGAGAACAATACATTGACGGCGGCATTGCCGATCCGCTTCCGGTGGACGTGCTGGAGGAAATGGGGATTGAGCGGATCATTGCGATCAACACGATTCCCACGGCGGCATACCTGCGCTGCAGGCACGAACTCGACCGCGATCACGCCGAAGTGGTCGGCAAACGCCGCCATAAGATCCGCGCGATGCTCAATCGTTACTTGAACTACTTCGCCCCGGGAAACGTGCTGGACACCATTTTGCGGAGCTTTCACGGAGCGCAAATGCGTGTCGCGGAAATTTCCTGTCTGCACGCCGACGTGGTCCTGCGGCCGCTTTCCTTCGACGGCCGCTGGCACGATTTCCGGCATCCGGGCAAATACATCGCGCTTGGCCGGCGCGAGGCCGAGGAGCACCTGGCGGAAGTCCAGGCGCTGGTGAACAGAAAGGAGCCGACTCATGAACTTGAAAGCACTGAGCACACAGTGGCAACGATTACCTGAAGCCACGATCCGCCGGCTGCAAGGCGAGAAGCTGCACCGCTATATCTGCGATGTGGTAGCGCCGTTCTCAGCTCATTACCGCGAACTGTTTCGGCTTCACGGGTTAAGGCCGGAATCGATTCGTTCGATTGAGGATCTAGAACAGCTTCCGTTCACGACAAAGGTGGATTTGCTGAACACTCCGGATCGGCCGTTGAAAAGCCGAGACTTTATCATCGTTCCCGACCAGGAGGCGTTGAAGAAGCGTCCCTCCACGATCGTGCGCGCGCTGTTGCGCGGCAGAGATGCCGTGAAACGGGGATTTGAGGTGGAGTTCCGTCCGATCTTCATGACGAGCACGACCGGCAGGTCGGCAGACCCGATTCCGTTTGTTTTCACGCAGTACGACCTGGATAACCTCGCCAGCGCCGGGAACCGGATTATGCAGGTTTGCGGGGCGGAAAAGGAATTTCGGCTGCTGAATATGTTTCCGTACGCGCCGCACTTGGCGTTTTGGTTGACGCACTATGCTTCAACGGCATTCGGGCTGTTCACGCTCAGCACGGGGGGCGGGAAAGTCCTTGGGACGGAGGGCAATCTGCGGTTAGTCAGCAAAGTCAAGCCCGACGTGCTGATTGGCATGCCGACCTTCATTTATCACGTGCTGCAACAAGCCGTGGAGGAAGGCATGAAGATCGAATGCCTGAAGAAGCTTGTGTTAGGCGGGGAAAAGGTGGCCGAGGGAATACGCCGCAAGCTGCGCATTCTGGCGCATAAACTGGGATCGCCGAACGTTGAAGTGCTGGCGACTTACGGTTTCACCGAAGCCAAGATGGCGTGGGCGGAATGTCCGTTTGCGCCGGATGAAGATCCGGGTGGTTACCACTTGTATCCGGACCTGGGAATTTTTGAGGTCGTCGATCCGAAGACGGGCATCGCGCAGCCACCGGGCGCGCCGGGCGAGTTGGTCTTCACGCCGCTGGACGCGCGCGGGAGCGTGGTGCTGCGTTATCGCACGGGAGATTGCATCGATGGCGGTTTGTTCTATGGGCCGTGTCCGCATTGCGGGCGCACGATGCCGCGGCTGGTAGGCAAGATTTCGCGCAGTTCGGAAGTCAAGTCGATGCAACTTGATAAGATCAAGGGAACGCTGGTGGATTTCAACCAACTCGAGCATGTGCTCGACGACACGGCCAACATCGGGACGTGGCAGATTGAACTTCGCAAGCGCAACGACGATCCAATGGAACTGGACGAACTGATTTTGCACGTGCA
This sequence comes from Limisphaerales bacterium, assembly GCA_022616725.1. GTDB lineage: Bacteria > Verrucomicrobiota > Verrucomicrobiia > Limisphaerales > JAKEEH01 > JAKEEH01. The sequence goes on from JAKEEH010000168.1 coordinate 14,316, forward strand.
AAAGCTCAATAATGTCGATGACCAGAAGCTTCGCCGGGAGATCAACAACCGGTTCATCGAACGGACCGAAATCCAGCCGAACCGGATTGTGTTTCATGACGCCGACGAGTTGCGACGCCTTCAGGGTGTCGGCACCCAGCTTAAGGAACAGAAAATAATTGACAATCGCCCCGGAAAGGCAGCTTCCGAGGCGAAACCTCCCGCTGCGGCGGTCAGCAGCAACGGAAATGGCGAACCGATAGCGGCCCAAACTGTGGAGGCCAGCCGATGAGCGCGACCCGCCTGGTGATTGTGGACGGCGTCCGAACGCCCTTCTCGAAAATGGGAACGGATCTCGCCCATCTCGGGGCGGACGAGTTAGGCCGTATCGCCGTGAGCGCTTTACTGGCGCGAACCGGCATCGACCCGGCGATCATTGACGAAGTGATTTTCGGCTGTGTGGCGCAACCGGCGGATGCGGCCAATGTCGCACGGGTGATCGCGCTGCGCGCCGGGATTCCCGAACATGTCCCAGCCATCACGGTCCATCGCAATTGCGCCTCCGGCTGCGAAGCGATCACACAGGCGCAGGAGAAGATGCTCGCCGGCCGCGGGTCGATCTTCGTCGTCGGCGGTACCGAGAGCATGTCGCAGGTGCCGCTGCTCTTCACGATGCGCGCGGCGCAAAAATTCGCGAAGCTGTCGCGAGCCAAGTCGATGTGGCAGCGGATTGGCGCGATGGCAGCATTTCGCCCGTCTGACTTTACGCCGCGTATCGGCCTGCAACTCGGCCTCACCGACCCGGTCTGCGGGTTGAATATGGGCGAGACGGCGGAAGTACTCGCTCGGGAATTCGGGCTCAGCCGTGAATTACAGGATGCCTTTGCCGTGGAATCACATGCGCGGGCCTTGGCAGCCCGGGACAAGATTGCGGAGGAGATTTGTCCGGTTTATCCGACCCTCAACGTGGAACGAGCGCGTGGAAAGACCTCCGGGACGGTGATGGAGGACAATGGCCCGCGCAAAGATCAGACGCTCGAGATCCTGGGGAAATTGAGGCCGGTATTCGAGAAGCGAACCGGCACGGTTACGGCCGGCAATTCCTCGCAAATCACGGATGGCGCCGTGGCTCTCCTGGTGATGACCGAGCAGAAGGCGACGGAGATGGCTTTGACGCCGCTGGGAATCCTGACCGGCTACGCGTATGCGGGTTGCGACCCGACACGCATGGGACTGGGGCCAGTATTCGCGATCGCGAAGGCCGAGGAAGTGACCGGGCTCACGACCGATCATGCCGACCTGATCGAGATCAATGAAGCGTTCGCCGCCCAGGTGCTCGCCGTGCTTAAGTGCCTGCGCTCCGACGAGTTTGCGGCGAAATTCCTGCGCCGTTCGCGGCATGTTGGGAAGATTTCGAAGGAACGCCTCAACGTTAACGGCGGTGCGATAGCCCTCGGTCATCCCGTGGGCGCGACAGGTGCGCGGCTCGCGCTGACGAGTTTGAAAGAGCTTGCAAGGCGGCAGGCGAAACGCGCCCTGGTCTCATTATGTGTCGGCGGGGGCCAGGGCGCAGCTCTTTGGCTTGAGAGACCTCAATTATGACGACTACACTGGAATGCGAAGTGACCCGCGAGCAGGCGGACCAAATGACACAGTCGCCGATTACGCCAGCACTGATCCGCTCCGAAATCACGGATGATCAGATCTGTGTCGTCACGTTTGACCGGCCCGACTCCGCAGCCAACATTTTCGACCGCGGCGCACTGGAGCAATTGCACCAGCAACTGGATTCCATCGCCGCCGATTCCAGAGTGCGCGGAATCATCTTCGCGAGCGGGAAAAAATCGATCTTTATTACCGGTGCGGACCTGCATTCGATTTCCAAATGCGATGATCCGCGGGAGCTGGAGGCATTAATTCATCTTGGACAAACGGTGTTCGATCGAATTGCCGGCTTACGCGTGCCCACGATTGCCGCAATTCACGGGGCGTGTGTCGGCGGCGGTTATGAATTATGTCTGGCGTGCAATTATCGGATCGCCACGTTCGATAAGGCGACAAAGATCGGCTTGCCGGAGACGCAGCTCGGCATTCTGCCGGCCTGGGGCGGCTCGACGCGACTGCCGCGGTTGATCGGACTACCCAAAGCGCTGGACGTGATCCTCGGCGGCAAGACCCTCGCTCCGAAACAAGCGCTGAAGCTGGGGATGGTCGATGAACTGGTTCATCGCGAGTATCTTCTCGATTACGCGCGCAGTGTCCTCCTCAAAAGCAACACGAAACTGATGCGGCGTAAAGTGCCTTTGATGGTGCGACTTTCAAACACGCGCATCGCGGCACGGCTTATCAGCAAGAAAGTTCAGCCACAATTGCACAAGAAAACCCGCGGCCATTATCCGGCGTTGCCGAAGGCGCTCGAGGTCGTGACAGAAGGCATCACGCGCTCATTCCCCGGTTCGTTGGAACTTGAACGCCGGGCCATCGTGGAGCTGGCGCAATCGAGCACCGCTCGCAATCTCGTGCGCGTGTTTTTTCTCCAGGAGCGCGCGAAAAAACTGACGGTAGGGGTGGACACTGGCAAGACGCCCGTCCGGCACGTCGCCGTGATCGGCGCCGGCGTCATGGGAGCGGGCATCGCGCAATGGTCCGCGGCGCGCGAAATCCAGGTATTGCTGCGCGATGTCAATCCGGAGCAGGTCGGCAAGGGCATGTCCAGTATCGCGAAGCTCCTCCAGGAGGGGGTGAAGCGGCGAGTATTTACGCCGGTCGAGGCGCGAGCAGCAATGGATCGCGTGGTGCCGATGGCTGCCGATGTGCCGCTGCGGAAAGTTGACATCATCATCGAGGCGGCTGTCGAAAAAATGGACCTCAAGAAGCAGATTTTCAGGCGTCTGGACGAACTGGCCGGCCTGAAAACGATCCTCGCCACAAACACGTCCGCGCTATCGGTGTCGGAGCTGGCCGCGGCCACGCTGCGTCCGGAGCGCGTTGTCGGCATTCACTTTTTCAATCCGGTGCACCGGATGCAGTTGGTCGAGGTGGTGGTTGGCAAGCAAACGTCGCCCGAAGTGGTGAGTCGCGCCGTTCGCTTTGTGCAGCAACTCGGCAAGTTGCCGGTAGTGGTGAACGACAGCCCCGGCTTCCTTGTTAATAGAATTTTGATGCCTTACTTGATTGAGGCCGGCCACTTGTTCGAAAACGGCGCCAGCGTGGAGAATATCGATGAATCCATGCTCGAATTTGGAATGCCGATGGGGCCGCTGCGTCTCATTGACGAGGTCGGCGTCGATGTCTCGAATCACGTTGCCGAGACGATCTCGGCGCACTTTAGTCCGCGGCTGCGCACACCGTCTGTGCTCGGTTCGATGTTAAATGATGGCTTGCTCGGCCGAAAAAGCAGCCGCGGATATTATCTTCACGACAAAAAGTCCAGGGGTACGGATGTAAACCCGCACGTTGACAAATATCAAAAGGGAACGTCGGCCGCCGCGCTGAGCCGCGACGAGCTCCGCAGCCGCATGGTCTTCCTGATGATCAATGAAGCGGCGCGTTGCCTCGAGGAAGGGGTTGTTTCCGAACCCGCGGACGTCGATTTTGGTATGATCATGGGAACGGGTTTTGCTCCCTTCCGCGGAGGGCCGCTCCGGTTCGCCGATGAGGTGGGCATCCCGCAGATTGCCGAGGAAATGTACAAACTCGCGCACAAAGGCGAAGCGCAATTCGCCCCGTGTCGCCTGCTGGAATTGATGGCCGCACGCCAGGAAAAATTTTACGCAGCTACCCGCATATGAGCACAACAACGCCTGCCGAAAAGCCGAAAGCCCAGGATCAAGCGCCGCTGATCGATACCTCCAAAATGAACGAGGGCCAGCGCGCCGCGCTCGAACTCACTGAAGCCGCGCGCGATGGCGCCGCGGAAAAGCCCAGTCTGGCGGCCGACCTTTTCATGGGCCGCTTCGACGTCGACGCGGTGGTTCCGTTTCCTGAACAAAAGGCGGAGGACCGCGACCAGGGCGACGCGTTCCTGCAGCGGCTCGAGAAGTTCCTGCGCGAACACGTGGACCCGGATGAAATCGACCGCACGGGCGAGATCCCTCAGGCGGTCATCGACGAGCTTGGACGCATGGGCGCGTTCGGAATCAAGATTTCGCCCGCTTACGGCGGATTGGGGCTGTCGCAGACGAACTATTCGCGCGCGGCGATGTTGCTGGCGAGTTACGATGGCAATCTGGCGGCGCTGCTGTCGGCGCACCAGTCGATTGGCGTGCCGCAACCGCTGATCATGTTTGGCACCGAGGAACAGAAGCGAAAATACCTCCCCCGCGTCGCCAAAGGCGAGATTTCCGCATTTGCATTGACAGAATCGGGCGTTGGCTCTGACCCGGCGACGATGGAGACGCGCGCCGAGCCAACCGTTGACGGAAAGCACTTTATTATCAACGGCGAAAAGCTGTGGTGCACAAATGGCGTCAAGGCGGGCGTAATCGTCGTCATGGCCCGCACCCCGTCGAAAATGGTCAACGGCAAAGAGCGCAAACAGATTACGGCCTTCATTGTGGAGATGGATACGCCGGGCGTTGAAGTCGTGCATCGCTGTCATTTCATGGGCTTGCGCGCCCTTTACAACGGCGTCGTCCGCTTCAAGGACGTGCGTGTGCCGCGCGAGAATATTCTCCTGGCCGAAGGCAAAGGTTTGAAGGTGGCGTTATCCACGCTGAACACGGGCCGACTCACTTTGCCTGCGGCATGTGTTGGCATGGCCAAGCAATGCCTCAAGATTGCGAAGAAATGGGCCGCCAGCCGGGTGCAGTGGGGCGCGCCGATCGCGAAACACGCGGCGATCGCCGACAAGATCGCCCGCATCGCAGCGAACACCTTTGCGATGGAATCAATGACCTTGCTCGCCGCCAGCCTGGTGGATCGGGACAAGAAAGCCGACATCCGCTTGGAAGCCGCCATGTGCAAATTGTGGGGCACGGAAATGGGGTGGCAGATTGTCGATGACACGATGCAGATTCGGGGCGGACGCGGCTACGAGACCGCGGCGTCGCTTCGGACACGGGGTGAAGAAGGCGTGCCCGTGGAGCGCTTCATGCGCGATAGCCGGATCAACACGATTTTCGAGGGATCGAGCGAGATTATGCGTCTTTTCCTCGCCCGCGAAGCCCTGGATCCTCATCTGAAAGTTGCTGGAGCGGCGCTGAACTCCCAGCTTCCAATGGGCCAGCGGCTAAAAGCAGCCCTCAAGGCTGGACTGTTTTACGTCGGATGGTATCCGCGCCAATGGCTACCGCCCCTTGGCTTGGGGGTTTCAAAGCTACACCCTCGACTTCGCGGCCATATGCGCTACGTCGCGCGGACATCACGCCGCCTGGCGCGCCGCCTCTTTCACGCCATGGTGCGGTTCGGTCCCAGGCTCGAAAAGCAACAAGTATTGCTGGGCCGCTTTGTGGACATCGGAACGGAACTGTTCGCTATGGCCGCCACGTGCGCGCGCGCTCAGCAATTGACGCGAAACGGCACCGCCGAAGAGAAAAAAGACCTGATCCAATTGGCGGATTATTTCTGCGCCGCGGCCCGGTTGCGGATCGAACGACATTTCGATGGCATCGGCCACAACGCCGACGCCAAGGGCTACAAATTGACCCAGCGCTTGTTGCAGGGCGGACCGAAGTGCCTTCAGGAAGGCATTGTTGGCTGATCACGCGCGCCCGACAGGCGCGCGATTTCCGGATTGCGTTGGAGCCAGACGTCGGGCTATTTGCTTTACAATTCCGCAGACCCATGTTCCTATGGCACTACCCAATTCATGGCCATGTGTCATGAACCGTATGCGACAAATTGCG
>JAKEEH010000169.1 GCA_022616725.1 Limisphaerales bacterium
GACATCGACGATCTGGACGTCATCGGCAATGACGAATTTTTCCAACCGTTCTGTGACGACCCCGGTCAGGCCCGGTTCGAAATCGAGCAGGATCTCGTCAGTCAGACAGTAAATGTACAGATCGCTCTGCATTTTGCCTTTGGCGTTCACCAGCGCGGCATAGCAGCCCTGCCCGATCTGGAGGTCCTTCACGTTATTGGTGACCTGCCCGTTGAGAAAACGCTGGCGGTCCGCGCCCGTTAAACACAACCGGCTCCGCGCGTTTAGATCGAGCACGCCTGCCGATTCGCGCAGAAGTTTGTACTCGCGTTCCAAATCCATCGTCATCACCCTGCAACCTCCCGTCTTCCCGCGTCCGCACATTGTGCTCGAGCCAGCTCGCCGGGTTCCGCCGCCCGGACAAATGATTCAACAAACGGGCTGGCTGGCCGCTCGAAAATGGCTGAGGGCACATCCGCCTGCTCCAGTTTTCCTTTGTTCAGAATCGCCAGGCGCTCCCCCAGCGCGACCGCTTCCAACAAATCGTGCGTGACACACACAACTGTCATCCGCGCCGCATTGTGAAGCCTCCGTAGCTCGGAGCGCAATCCAGCCCGCAGGTGCCAATCAAGATTCGCAAATGGCTCGTCAAGAAGCAGAATTTGCGGCCGCTTTATCATCGCCCGAGCCAAAGCCACCCGCTGGCGCTCGCCACCGGAGAGCTCGTGCGGCTTGCAATTCAGGACACGTTGAATCGAAAATACTTCGGCTGTCTCCCAAACCCGATGCTCGATCTCTCCCCGTGGGATCTTCTTCAGCCGCAGGCCGAGCGAAATGTTGTCCCGCGCGGTCAGGTGCGGATAAAGGGCCAGCGTTTGGAACACCATCGCGACTGCTCCGTCGCCCACGCCGGCGGACGCCGGGTGCCCATTGACTCGCACCGCGCCCGAACACGGCTCGTCCAGGCCGGCAATGAGCCGCAGCAACGTGGTTTTACCGCTTCCGGACGGCCCCACGAGGGCAAGGAACTCACCCGGCGCGATTTGCAATGACACGTTTTCAAGCGCCACGGTTTGGCCGAAGCGCTTGGAAACGCTGTCCAGCGTCACATCAACTGTGATTTGATTGGGCGCTTTCATTCGACGGTTTTCTCCAAGCCGCTCATGCCCACCACGATCTCGCGCGCTTTCACCGGCACTTCCACGCTCGTAGTGCGTCCCCCAGGCCAGCGGACTATCAGGCGCGACCCTGGCTCCGGCTGCGCCATAACCTGCACAGTGCTGTCCTGCGACCAATAGCCCGAGCCGGCGTGGATTTCGCGGACCGGGCCCGCCCGTGATTCACGCTGGACGCGCAGCGTTGCGCCGACGGCAAAAGGGTTTCCGCCCGGCCCATTCAAGCGCACGCGCAAGCCCGGCCTCGCGCCCGTGTTGCGATACAGTTTGGTTTCTCCGCCATTCTGTGTCACCGCCAGGTCGATGCGTCCATCGCCGTCAAAATCCGACAGAGCCGCGCCGCGTTGCTGTCCGTAAATCTTCACGCCGCTTCGGTCGCCGCTTATCGGGATGAACTCGCCGCGGCCATCGCCCTGGAGCCACAGTCCGCGGCCCGCGTCATACCGCGATGTCTCCGGCTCGACGTCAAAGAAATTCTGGCTCAGAAACAGGTCCTCATTGCCATCGCCGTCCGCATCGGCGACCGCCAGGCCGAAGGCCGGCGCAAACTGCGCTTCCGCCGGCAACGGCCGGGGTTCGAAGCGTTCGCCCCGGTTCAGAAACAGCATCGACTCCAGGGTTGTGGCCTGGACCTGGCGCGCCGTGTTGAGGCGCGAGCCGAGAATTTCTTCCACGCCCGCGGCGCCGTAGGCGCGATTCGACGTGAATCGTTCCTTCACGAATGGCATCACCGTTGCAACCAGATCCATGGCCGCCCAGGGCACAACTTTCTTCAAAGCCGGATCATAATACGCCTCGAAGACATCGAAGCCACCAACCTGGCTGAAGTCGCCCCAATAGACGCGCAGTGGCTGGGCGCGATAAGCCTGATATTTAGTGTTGCGGCCCCAGTTCGACGCGACGACGTCCAGCCGGCCATCTCCGTCGAAATCGCCGGTCGTCACTCCATTCCACCAGCCGGAAAAACTCCCCAGGCCGGCCGAGTCGGTGATGTCCTGAAAAGTGCCCCCATCGTTGCGTAGCAGGCGTACCGGCGCCCATTCACAGGCCAGAACGAGGTCGGCGTCGCCGTCGCCATCCAGGTCACTGAATACCGCCCCGCTGACCATGCCGACCCGCGTCAGCACCTTGCTGTTGGCCGCGTCGGGCCGAAACCGCCCCGCCTCGTTGCGAAACATGACCGAAGAAATCGGTTCCGGATAGCCGCGCGGTAAGACGCGTCCGCCCAGGAAAAGATCCAGGTCCCCGTCATTGTCGATGTCCGCCATCGCCAGCGGACCTGCCGCCGATGTGCGGGCGCGGAACCCGTCGGCCACGGTCGAACCCCCGATGTCAAAAATGCGCATCATAGCGCCGTTGGTGGTCGCGTCTTCGTAGTTGGACGACCCGGCCAGAATCATTGTCTGCCCATCTTCCTTGCGCCACCCCACGATGCCGGTCAAGTCGCGCACTTCCACCGGGGTCAATGTGTTTGTTTCGAAGGCTGCAAAGCCACCGGATGCGGTATTTGTGAAAATCGCCAGCCGCCTCCCTTTGCCCGTGCCAACGATCAAGTCGTCCCACCCATTCCTGTCCGCATCAAACCAGGCGATTCCCGGACCGAGCTTGCCAAGTTTTCTTGGCAACAGAGGCTGATGGGCAAGGTCGTCGAACGGCGCCTCGACGTGGGTGTGCGAGATCAGACGGCTGACGTCTTCAAACAGAACCTGATTCGTTGAATCGTTAAATCGTTGAGTCGTCAAATCGTTGATCCGATTCAACGATTCACGGTTTAACGGTTCAACGGCTTCCTCAACTTCATACACGCGGTTTGCGAGCACATTCGTGATCAGTGAACGGCGTCCACTGCGCCACGTCACTTCCAGGGTCATGACGTTGCTCAGCGCGCCTGTCGCGAAAACCCGCATCGGCTCGTCCCCAGAAAGGTAGCGGCTCCCGCACATGATCGACTGCGTTTGTGGCATCGGGCCCCCGCTCAGCCGGAGGCTCGCTCCGCTCCCCTGGTGGTTGGGGGGCTTGCCTTTCAAACGTACGGCCACCCGCGGCGCCGTCGAGTCATTCCGGTAAAGGCCCGCGGCCTGGTTCAGATTGTTGACTACGATGTCCTGGTCGCCATCCTGGTCCAGGTCCGCGAGAGCCATCCCGTGGGAAATCCCGCGCGTGTTGAAGCCCCAGGCCGCGCTCACTTCCTCGAACGTCAGGTCGCCGCGATTCCGGAAGCAGAGGTTTTCGGCTTCGATGCGGGGAAACTTCAAGAGATTCTTCAGGTGCCTGGCCGCGCCCGTTTCGGCGCCGGGGGCGGCAATGGCCCGGAGGGTGTCGGCATCCAACACGTCATGCAGATTGCCATTCGTGATGAGCAAGTCTTCGTAGCCGTCCAGATCGACATCCAGGAAGATGGTGCTCCATGTCCATTCGCTGGCCGCGACGCCGCTGAACTGGGCGATTTCGGCGTAGGTATTGTCGCCGCGATTGAGGTAAAGCGTATTACGGAGAAACTCGGGGCGAAATTCCGCATCGTTAAATGGTGGATTGAACTCCTTCACTCGCTGAGCGTTTGCCCGTTGCCGGTGCCGCGCGCCATGATCCCGGCTCAACATTTCGGCGACGAAGAAGTCGTCGTGTCCGTCGCGGTTGATATCCGCGACGTCCGCGGCCATGGAAGACATGCTCATGTTGCGCCACGCCAGCCGGGGAGCCGCCCGAAAGCGCTTGCCGCCCTCGTTCAGCCACAACTGATCGGGCGAATAAAAAAAGTCATTGCATAGATACAGGTCGGGCGTGCCGTCCCCGTTAAAGTCGCGGAAGACCACGGACAACCCCCAATTCCGGGGCGGCTCGGGAAGGACTTTGCCGTCCTCATCGACAAATGTCCCGCCGGTCCACGACACCGGCGTGAAGCGCCCGCGGCCGTCGTTGAGATAGAAAATATCCGGCTCGCCCATCTCCAGAAGGATCACTCCGCCTTCTTTGGGCTTGATCGCAGTGAAACGGTCGGCGGGGGTCACAACGATTTTTCCATTAACGTTACGCGCCTCGGGATTCACGCCCGGCGGGGAATCTTTGATCGTCGTCGTGCGGTAGTTCGCCACGTAAAGGTCGAGATCACCGTCGCCTTCGAAATCGGCCAGGGCGAGGGACGTGCTACCCAAGGTGCGATCCAGGCCGGCATTCCTGGCTTCGGCAAAGTTTCCGCGCCCGTCGTTCAGGAAGAGCCGGGTTCCGGCGCCGATGGCGTTCACGAACAAATCCACGTCTCTGTCACCATCGACGTCGGCGAAGACCGCGCCGGTCGAGAACTGATTGTGGCATGCGACCCCCGCCTTGGCGGTGACATCCTCGAACCGCCAGTTGCCGCGATTTCGGTAGAGCACGTTCGCGCCCTCCAGGCGGCAAAAATAAATGTCGCACCAGCCGTCGCCGTCGATGTCGCCGAGGGCCACGCCGGAGCCATTTTCGTAAATGCGATTGGCCGCCGCGGTCACATCCGACAACAGATTGCTGAAATTGACGCCCGTTTGCGCCGCCTCGAGCCGGGTAAACCCCGTTTTGCCGCCGGCCGGAACCGTCACGGGCGCGCTGCGGAATCCAGTTCCCGCCTGCCAATCGAGCGCCGCCGCAGCGCAAACTGCGAAGCAGAGCCCGAAAAGGCACGCTCCTGAAGCGCGAACTAACGACTGCGGGACGGGCAACAGACGCTTCCTCAGGCGGATCGGCATATAAACTCACCAAATTTAGCCATCGCCACCGCTGCTACAAACAAAATTGTCACGGACCCCCGTCATTTCTTTTCAACTTCTTTCACTTTCTTTCAATTTCGGTCACTTTTTGCCCCATTTCGTCCATCGGCTAGGCCCCCTTCCACATTGTCCATTTCTCTCCAATTTCTTCATGGGATATTATACCACAAGTCCACCAATAATGCAACATTGTTTTTATTGCATAATACTAATTCGATAGACATATGGCGAAATATAATGCTATATATACTATGGGCTGCGCGGACCGGTGGCACGGTGTCAATTTGAGCGGGCACCACTAATACAAATCTCGAAAAGTATTTGGGTCGGAGATGCCGAGCCGGATACTGACGGTGTTATCGAGTGTCGAGCTCAATCGTTCGGAGAAGATGCGTGGCCGCAATGGGCGCCGATTGTCGTTGCTTGCGGCTCGGGAAGGCTCCGCTGGCGGGTCGCGAACTCGTGGTGCCCTCACATCCCGCCCCTCTCGGAAGATCTGCGCAGTCCTTTCCGCGCCCCGTCCTGCCTTGATGGCCCGGCGTTCCAAGCTTTTCAGGGAAGTGGAGGCGGGTCAACTCACCGTGCTTTCGGCTTCTCGGGCTTTGCAAGCTTCGAGACGACGCTCGGCGGTGGCGATTTGTTTGCGGAGGCGCGCCGCCTGGACGAGGAAATTGTCCATCGCATGGCCGTGATTCCGATTGGCTTCGGCACTGGCAAGGCAGCGCTTGAGTTGAGCGCGGAGGTCCTGCGCACGCTGTTGCAAATGCCTGGCGTAGCTGCTGTCGTGTCTCTCGTGGCTGGAGTCCGCTGTCATATTTCAGGTTTTGAAACTGGCCGCGCCGCCGCGTCTCAGCGTGCCGGGGCTATCATCCCGTCTGTAAATCAGAAGCGCGTTTTCAAAAGTAAATCGATTATTCTTTTCATTGCATCCAGCAACAAGTGGGGTCTTCACATGCCGCAGCAGTGGTATGCCACTAATGCTTGTGGTTGGTGCTGCACTCTGAAACGCAGAGCACTTGAAAAAGCGCGCGATCAAAGGAGAATGCCGAGTGATGCAGAGTCCGGCCAGTGATCCGGATGAGATCAAGATTTTATGCGCCTAGTGAAAGCCCTTTTTGTTCACGCCCATTTTGACGATTACGAATTCGTCGCTTCCGGCACATTTGAGATGTGGCGCCGGAAATTGGGGCGCGATTTTCACGGGCGCGTTCTGGTCTGCACGGACGGCAAAGCCGGCCATCATTTCCGCACGCGCGCGGAGACAATGAAGCTGCGTCTGCGCGAGCAGGAAGCGTCGGCGAAGATCGGCCAATACGACTTTCAGTTGCTGCGTTTCCCAAACGGCGAGGTGCCGCGCGAAGCGTGCCTGCAAATCACCACCGACTTTCTTGCGGCTTTGTGGAAAGCGATTCGCGATTTTGAGCCGGATTATTTGTTTTGTCCGCCGCTGCCAAACGATCCGCTCGCGGGCATTCACAACGATCACGTGACGATCGCCGAAGCGGTCCGGCGTGTCGCTTACATGATCAACGTGCCGCATGCCTTCACGCCAGAATATCCCGCTGACGAAACGAAATCGCAGCCATGCAAGACACCGGTGATCATCAACGTGTACGATCCTTACATGTTCGGCGTGAACTCCTTCGACGTGGCGGTCGATGTTGAGGAAGCATTCCCCAAAATCTGTGAAATGACGTGGTGTCACCAATCGCAAATCGCCGAATGGATTCCTTGGGTTGGGCGTCACGCCATGGAGGCGCCGAAATCATTTGACGAGTGGACGGTCGAATTGCGCAAACGTTTCGAACGCCAAAACCGAGAGCTGGGGCTCAACACCGCTCGCGCGGTGGAGGTCTTTCGCGTCACGGCGTGGGGCGAAGTGCCGGAACTCAAAACCTTGCTTGGAGATTTTCCCCCGCTGCTATCGGGTGGACCTCCCCTATCCAACCTGGAAAAGCGGCTGACCCAGTGGCGGCAATTGTGAACGCCGCAAAAGTTGGCAGAGTGATTCTCAGAAGTCATTTTCGGATGAGGGCGGAACCGCAGCGAGACAAGTGGCGTCCAAGCGCAAACCCGGTAAAGTTTCGGTAAACAAACGGTAAACCGCCCCCCGACCCATGGCGGCATGTAAACAAGATTTGTCGTCCGACGGGGAGCCGAGAGCCGAGAACGCTCGACGCTCGACCCTGGACCAAACTGACTGGTCGGTTGTGGCGCAACTGGCTACTTCGCTGCTTCGTCGGGAGCGAGCTCCTCCAGTTGCTGAAGGAGGGCCTGAGAACCAACGCGAAGATGAATGGTGTCGAACCAGCGCGCACGAACGATGCCGCGCTTGTCGATGAGATACGTGCTCGTTGGGCTGTATTTGTCCACGACTTCGAGCCGATCATCGTTTGCCATCGGGAATTTGAGGCCGTTCCGTTTCACGGCGAGTGCAGTGCCTTCGGGGCTGCATTCCACGTGAATTGCCAGCAGTTCCGCGCCGTGCTCTTTAATCTTGTCGTATGCCTTGTTCAGCTCAACTAGCTGGCGTGTGCAGGGTGGTCACCAGTGCGCGCGGGAGAAGACGAGCACTAACGCCCGTTTGTCTTTGAAGTCGCTCAACTGCAACCTACGCCCTTGCGCATCCGTGATCGCAAAATTCGGCGCAGCTTGGCCCACTTCAGGCAGCGTGTGAAATCTGGCGTCGCGGCGTTGCTTCGGGAGTTCGGCGGGCGGCGCAGCGGAAAGAATGAAAGTCGCGAGTGCATCGCGCTCCTCCGCCAAGTTCGGCACCATCTTCCCAGGCGCAAACATTGCGGTGAGATCTTTGTACCGGTCGCGCACATCCGGCTGATGATTTTGCGGGAAACCCTTTAAATATGCCTCCCATTTGCGCCGTGGCCAGTAATCGGGACCCCATGAATGACATTCAGTGCACGCCTGTTGATAAATGAATCGACCCGTAATCGTCTTCCACTTATCAGCGAGTGCCGGATCACCGCGTTGCCACGCTGCCGGAGGGATCGCCTCGCGTTCAGCGCCCAACGTTCTAGTTTCCTGTGCTAAAAAACCACCCAGGATGATCAGCAAAACGCCAACGCGCATACACAGAGGCTTAGCGACATATCGAGCAATGTCAAATATTGCAGAACATTTGCGTAGCGGCAGGGCGCAGGGATTAAACGCTCCAGCAGTCGGCGCCAAGGAGGTGGGGGTTGGGGGACCCCTCTGAAGAAACGACCGGCTGCCGGAGCTAATCACTTGATAATCAGTTCAACCATCCAGTTTGTATCTAGTCGAGTTCGATCACAAGGATACAGTCGAAGGTGATGGCCCTCCGGGAAATTGAAGATCGTGCGCCCCACCAGCGCGAGACCAGCGCCGACTTCCCTGATATTTGATAAACAATCGGTGGCAGAGCCGATCTTCTTTTCTGTTTTAAGGTCGATCAGATTAACGTCGAAGCACAGCGCCTCAGCATCATCGCCAGGCATTCCGACGGGCATCGGGCGCATTTCACCAGTCGCAGTGCCGCGGAGGGCAACGATTAGACTGTTCTGGGCAGCTTGGAGTGTGGTTGCGGCTATTGAAAGCGCGCTCAGGACTAAGCAGAGAGAACGGACGGTATGCCACATAACTTGCTCCTTTCCACTTGTTTGATGGTTTCTAGAGGTAACCCTCATCATGAGCTACGGATCCGGAAATGCGATGCTTGGAAGGCGTTGTTTATTCCCAGCATTGTGGAGCTGCAGGTTTACACTTGTCCGAGAAGCGGAATAAACAGCCCGCTTTGAACATCACACTGGTGAATCCGCACAACAGTTGTCGGAAACGGTGGAGCGTTTTCCAGGTGTTGGTGCGATGTCCGGAAAATCAAAAATACAACGAAATCACATGAGAAAAATAATGTTAGCGATGGCGGTGCTCGGCATGGTCTGTGCGCCATTGGCAAGGGCCGACGACAAGAAAGTCACACTTAAAGTAAATGGAATGACGTGTGCCGCTTGCTCGACCAGTGTCGAGAAAGCTCTGAAAGGGGTGTCGGGGGTAAAAGAAGCCAAGGTACACCTGGACAAATCACAGGCCGACGTGACCTACGACCACGCCAAAGTTAAGCCAAACAAGCTCATCGCGGCCGTCAAGAAAGCGGGTTTCAAGGCCGAGCAAGCGACCGTTTACAAATGTGAAGTCTGCGGCCACACCGATGATAAGCCGGGCAAATGCTGCGGCGCACCTACCAGGAAAGTGGAATGATTGTCGGGCGACCAAGGATGCTATTCCCGATTCCATGTCCGAACTGCTGTCCATCCACGGATGGTGTTCCATGAAGACGACTTGACCGACGGGGGAACATAATCGAACGCTACTAAAGGCCCCCCGGCGACCGAAAATGTTTCATAAGGAGAGAATATGAGAGTGGTTTCAATCGGTCTGATAGGTCTCTTGTCGTTTGGCGGTGCGACGTGGTGCTCAGCGGCCACGGCGAATGTGCGTGTCGGCGACAACTTTTTCTCGCCGGCGACAACAAATATAAACGTCAATGACACTGTTACCTGGACATGGATAGGGTTTAACTCTCATTCGTCCACCAGCAGTTCGGGCTTGTGGGATTCCGGGATTCACGGCAACGGATTCACCTTTTCAAGGCAATTCACCACCGCAGGCAATTTTCCGTATTTTTGCCGGGTACATCCCTTCCAAACGGGCTCCATCAATGTTCAGGCAGGCAATACGCCTCCCACGGTGACGATCACCAGTCCGACCAACAACGCGATAATTCATGTGCCGATCCATTTCGAGATTCGGGCAACGGCTTCGGACCCGGATGGCAGCGTCACTCAGGTTGAATTTTTTCAAGGCGTGACCTCACTCGGGGTTGCCACAACCAGCCCCTACCGCGCCCAAGCCGAAGACGCCAATCTGACTTCTGGAACGCAGACGTTCTCGGCAGTGGCCACGGACAACTTCGGCGCCAAAGCAACCAATTCCATCACCGTAATCATCAATTCCCAGCCCATCATCAAGCTTATCCGCCCTGACCTTCTCTCCTTTGCGGAACCCGCAACCGTCACGATTGAGGCTGATGTCTCGGACAGCGACGGCACGATCACTCAGGTCGAGTTTCGGTTCACCAACACCACCGTAATCGCTACATTTACCAGCCCTCCATATCAGTTCACAGTCTCGAACCTCGTCGCCGGGACCCACCGCGGTGACGTTATCGCTACTGACGATCGGAATGGCCAAGCCCGAAGCCCATTCGGGATCGTAGTCGTGACGCCCGTGCCAGTCGTCCTCAAGGCGCCGCAGTTGCTGTCCCCCGCGCAGCTTCGTTTCAGTTACTCGGCAAACGCCGGACTGCGTTATTTCGTGGAACGATCCACCAACCTCGAAACCTGGACACGAATCAATACCAACACTGCCGACCAGAGCACGGTCATTTTCGTGGACGGCGATGCCACGCATCCTATTAACTTTTATCGCGTAGGACGTTTTCCTAATCCTTGAGCCTGATGCGATTGACGGAATAAAGCGAGGGGGCTGACCATCGTACTTATAGAATGAGACGAAGCGTCCTTGTATTATGGGTGCTCGCCGGCTTGGGCGTGACGCCAAGGGCAGTTCACGGGTTCGATCTTTCCAGCGCGATCATCCCCCGCAACCAAATCGTATCCGGTGGGGTCGGCCGCGACGGAATTCCTGCCATCGATAACCCGCGCTTCATTTCCGCGCGTGAGGCGAACTTTTTACGCAACGATGATCTCGTTGTCAGCGTGTCTGTGGGCGACCGAACGCGCGCTTACCCGCTGCGAATACTCACGTGGCATGAAGTTGTGAATGATCAAATTGGAAATCAGCCTATTGCCGTGACCTATTGTCCGCTCTGCGGAACAGCTATGGTCTTCAATCGCATTATAAATGGGCGCACACTGAGCTTCGGAGTGTCAGGCTTGCTCTACCAAAGCGATGTTCTGATGTACGACCGCGAGACGGAGAGCCTCTGGTCTCAATTGGCTATGAAGGCGGTGGCCGGCCCCCAGGTCAATGCGGCGCTCGAACTGCTCGTCAGCGAGCATATGACCTGGCAAGCGTGGAACCTCAAACATGCGGACGGGGAAGTGCTGGCACCGCCTTCCAGTTCGGGTCGCAATTATGCCCGCAATCCGTATGCGGCTTACGAAGGAAATCCGGGCACGGTGTTCCCGGTTCCCAAACATCGGCCCGAATTGCCCGATAAAGCCTGGGTTATAGGGATAATCCTGAACGGGGTGCCCAAAGCCTATCTCACTTCTCAGTTGCCTCCCGACGAGCCGCTGGCCGATAGCGTCGGAGGAATCGCGGTTGGCATCACATATGATCGCATAGCCAAACAGCCGACCGTGGTCAATTCAGTGACCGGGGAAGCTGTCCCATACGTGCTGGCTTACTGGTTTGCCTGGCAGGCGTTCTATCGGCACACTGAACTGTGGGCTGGCGGACGGGAATAAAACCGGATTGTCGTGCTTCAAACTATTGTGGATGCAGCGGATTTCGAGCAACTGGTCAATGCCCATTATGAGGGTCTGTTTGCGTTCGCCTTGAGTTTAACGCATGACCGGCACGAGGCTTCGGAATTAACCCAGGAAACATTTTGCCGCCTGGCCGTTAAGGGCGGACAAATCCGGGACAGAAACAAGCGGAAGCAATGGCTGTTCACGACGCTGTACCGGATTTTTTTGGGCTGGAAGCGGCGGGAGACACGGCTGCCGCATTTTGAGCTGGCTTCGGTGGCTGAAGAATTGCCGGTTCTGTCATCCACCGTAATAGACGAAATTGACGCGCGGCTGGTACTGGAAGCGCTCTGTCAAGTGGATGAGCGCTACCGATCACCTCTGGTTCTCTACTATCTCGATGAGCATTCGTATGAAGAAATCGGTCACATCTTAGAGATCCCGGCCGGAACCGTGATGTCGCGGCTGTCGCGAGGCAAAGAACTGCTGCGGCAGATGCTCGACGCAAAAATGTCCGAAGATGGCAAAATAGTACCCTTGAATTCGTCCAAACAGGCTCAAAGAAGATGAACCGCCAGGAAGCAGAATTTTTATTGCGAGCGTACCGGTTGGGCGGACAGGACGCTAATGATCCTCAATTTCGCGAAGCGCTGCAGATGGTCAAGCACGACCCGGAACTGGCCGAGTGGTTTGCGGCAGAACGGAATTTTGATATCCGTCTTCAAGCAAAAATCCTGGATGCATCGAAGCCGCCGGCGGACCTGAAACGAATGATCCTGGCAAGTGCGAAAGTGGCGCAGGCGCCACGCTGGTGGAAACGGCCCGTTTGGGCTGCCGCGGCTGCTCTGTTCATTGTAATTATGTCAGTAGCTGTCCTGTGGCTGCGCGAACCAAGCCGGATCGAGCTTGCCGCTTTCCGTACGGATATGGAGCAGTTCCTGAATGGACGAGTAACACCATTGGATTTGGAAACGCGAGACCTCGTTGCAATTCGAGAGTGGCTTCAGAAGCAAGAGGGACACAGCGACTTCGTTGTCCCAGCAGGGCTGAACGGCTTACCGACGATGGGCTGCCGGGTGTTGGAGTGGCGTGGCCGCAAAGTATCGTTCGTTTGCTTCGAATTGGAGAAGCGCGAAATGATTCATCTGTTTGTCGTTGATCGAAGCGCACTGGAGAATCCCCCTGGCGAGAACCAACGAGTGATTACCCGTGACGGCTGGGCGACCCGCATCTGGAGCCGGGGAGACAAGATCTACCTCTTGGCAGCCGAGGATGAGATTAGTCTTCGAAAGCATTTATAAAAAATGGCGAATCAAACTCTCGTGAAACTTTGGTGTGGCGTTGTGAGGCTGAGGATTGACTGGTCTGAGGTAGTATTCGAAATTCCGCTCGCACCACGGATAATGGAAAACGATCTTAGCCGAATCCGCCGTGAAGGAGCGCTATGCCGCTGCGATGCAACAAAGCA
>JAKEEH010000170.1 GCA_022616725.1 Limisphaerales bacterium
CTTTCGGTTTTTGGTTGTTGCTGCTCTTTCGTACTCTAAACGAACAACAACGCCTTACCGCGAGGAGGCCACCTCACGCAACGCCCTTAATGTTTATCAGTCCTGAATAAAGTACACTTCCTGATGGGCCGCGATTGAATCTGTCTTGCGCAGCACTCGATAATTTATCATTGATTCAGTATAAATAAAAGGTCTTGCTTTTACCTATACACTATGATATAATGCCTGCGTGAGATGGAAAAGTTATACCGGCAGCCTGGCTGCCATTTGGGAACCGCGGCGCGCGCTGGCCGTTGCCGTGGGGCGCGTCGCGGCGACCGAAATTGAACATTTTTGAACAAAAGTGAACATTTTTGAACATCGACCCATGAAAATCCTTAGCAAAATGAAGAAATTGAACAAAATTGAACACCCCTGGGGGTGGGTAGAGGTCTATTCATTTCCTTCGGGCGCTGACCGCCACCCTATCCGTGGTATCCGTGGTTTGTTTTCGCCGACTGGCCACCAAAACCGGACAAAACCGGACGCGCGACATGAAGCTGTATCGATCATTGCCTGGCATGGACGCGTCCTGATCAGGTCCTGCGTTTCGCCGCAGGTATTCTGCGGAGGCAGGCGTCGGACGCGCCGCGTCACGGGGTCTGAAGCCCTCCGGACAATGTAGCTGAGCCGGTAACCTCATCCGGGCTTCAGCGCTAGAATTCGATGACAGGGTTAAACCAATGAACGCTCGCACGCATCGTCAATGTCAACAAGCCACACGAGGTTGTTTAAGGCTTGGACCAAAAGGGTACGCAGTCAGGTCGGTCTCCTGTCCGGTGAGCCGACGCGAACGAAAGCACTGCCGGTGTATAGAGCGGACCTAACTCATCATTGTGATCGATAGGGAACATGGAAAAGCTGCCAGCCTCGCCCGGGCTCGCGCCCGGGCAGACACCACCGCAAGGCGTGTCAGGCAGGAAGCAGCAGTACGACGACCGAAGAAGCCAAGGCCGCTGTGTAATGCAGCGGATATGCCCACGTCGGTCGAGTCTCTCTTTGCAAGAGCATGAGCAGAACCACTGGAAAGGAAGAAAGGCAAATGACGGTGGAATATTCCACTGATGCGTCTTCCACCTCGCCTAAACACTGGCGGGCCATTCATTGGCCCCATCACGAGCGAGAGGTCTGGCGGCTGCAAATCCGTATTGCAAAGGCAACATTGTTGCCGCCGCGTGCGCCCATCAGAACGCGCCGGCTAGAGAGGCTTGAGCCGTATGAAGGGAAACTTTCACGTACGGTTCTTAGAGGGGAGGGAGGTGTCCAGAAAACCGAATTCCTAGGAACGGTTCAATTCAACGGTTCAACGTCTCCCGATTTGGATCCCGACTATCCCCCGACTAAAGCCACAGTTGAAAACTGGACGTTGATTGGCAATCTTTCCTGTAATTTAACGTTATGCCGATATACGAATTCGCCTGTCCGAAATGCCGTGTGATTTACAGCTTTCTCTCCAAACGGGCCAGTCCTGACCGGACCCCCGTCTGCCCCAAATGCGGAAACAAAAAGCTCTCCCGCCAAATCTCTGGCTTCGCCACGCTGCGGGGCGTCAAGGAACCGTCCTCCTCAGGTTCGGAGGGCGACGACGAGTTCGGCGGCCCGGCTCCAGACCTCGACGACCCGCGCATGATGCGCGCCATGAGCGAGCTGGAGCGCGACATGGAACATCTCGACGAAAACAACCCCAGGCACATGGCCCACATGATGCGTAAAATGAAGGACATCATGCCGCCCGGCACCATGCCCAAAGAAATGGACATCGCCATCAAACGCCTTGAAGCAGGCGAAGATCCCGAGAAGATCGAGGAAGACATGGGCGACGTTCTGGGCGACTTCATGGGCGAGGGCGACGAAGGGGGTGGTGGTTTCAGTGGCAGCGGCGGCTACTCCCGAGACAGCGGCTTGTATGACTATTAAGGCATTCGCTCTCGCAGACATATCCGCCTCGAATTATCCTTTCCGACCGCGCTTAAACGATTGATTCTGTTCCCATGGATGTAACTCGGACAGCTTTTGGAACATGGAGCGGCGGCCGATTTATGCACTTCGGCGAACCGCTCTCGGAAGATCACTTCATCAATGTCGTTCAGCTCGCCTATAACTCCGGCATTCGCGCCTTTATGACCGCCGACGTGTACGGCAATGGCGCTGCCGATGAGATGCTCGGGCGCGCCCTGGCCGGCTTGCCACGGGATTCCTACTGCCTGGTCGGCGCGGTGGGGCACGACTTTTATTCCGGCAAGCGCGACGGCTCCAAGGGCTACCCGCGCTTCACGAATCCCGACCTGCGCCCGCCCAAGGAATTCGCCGGCTACCTGCGCATGGCCACCGAGAAGTCGCTCGAACGCTGCAAAGCCGAGCGTTTCGACCTGCTCCTGCTCCATAACCCGGACTCCATCGGCTACGGCAGCGACGCCGTCTGGAGCGCGATGGACAAACTCAAGGACGCCAGGCTCACCGAGCGACTCGGAATCGCCCCCGGGCCAGCCAATGGCTTCACGCTCGACGTTATCCTTTGCTTCGAGCGGTTCGGCTCCCTCCTCGACTGGGCGATGATCATTCTGAATCCTCTCGAGCCGTGGCCTGGCAGCCTTTGTTTGCCCGCAGCCATCAAGAATAACGTTAGCATCATCACCCGTGTGGTCGATCACGGGGGCTTGTTCCACGACGATGTGAAGCCCGGCCACAAGTTCGGCGCACAGGACCACCGTGCGTTTCGCCCGGCGGGCTGGGTCGAAGCTGGAAACAAGAAAATCGACGAAATGCGCCCCTTCGCCGAGAAAAACGGCGTCACCATCCTGCAATTGGCCTGCCTTTGGAACCTGTCCCAGCCTCCCGTCAAGAGCGTCATCCCCACCCTGATCCAGGAAGCCAGCGGCAAGCCCATCGAGGACAAAGTCCGCGATCTCGCTTCGCTGCCCAACAAACAACTCTCCGAAGAGGACCGCGAGCGCATCGCCAGGATCGGCGATAATAAGGGCTGCATGGATCTCAAGGGCGCCAATCGCTCGCATACTGGCAACCCTCTCGCGGACCGCTGGGGCATTTCGCACGATCTGGATCTCGTCGCGAAACGCTGGGGCATCGATCCTGACGCCGATTTGGCCTATACCCACCCGAAGGCAGCCTGACCCATGAAAGACGCCTATATCGCAGCCAAGGAACGGTGGGCGGCGAAAATGGCGGGCAAAGCGAAGCCTGCGGTGCGCTCGACCGACCGCCTCCCTCCCGGCCAGCGCCAGGTTCACAACTTTCCAGTGCTCGACCTCGGCATCCGGCCGGACGTGCCCCTCGATAAATGGCAGCTCAAGATCGGCGGCCATGTTGAAAACCCAATCACGCTCAACTGGCAGGAGTTCCTCGTTTTGCCGCAATTCAAAGACGTCAGCGACTTTCACTGCGTCACCACCTGGAGCCAGTTCGACATGGAATTCGAGGGCGTCGCGTTTTTCACTATCGCCGATCTCGTCCGGCCCAAGCCCGAAGCGACCCACGTCTTTTTCAAGAGCTACGACGGATATTCGACCAACAATCCCCTCGATGTGTGCATGGATGACGACGTGCTCATCGCGCACAAATGGAACGGTCAGCCCCTCACCAAAGAGCACGGTGGCCCCGCCCGTGTGATCATTCCCAAACGTTATGCCTGGAAAGGCGCCAAATTCATCCGCGAAATCACCTTCCTGGACCGCGATATCCTCGGGTTTTGGGAACTGCGCGGCTACTCCAACACGGCGGACCCATGGTCCGAAGACCGCTTCGCCTGATGGCCATGCGCACCGTCTATTTCGATTACAATGCGACGACTCCCCTCGACCCATCGGTCCGCGATGCCATGCTTCCCTACTTTGGCGAGATCTTCGGTAACCCTTCCAGCGTCCACCACGTCGGACGCCGCGCGCGCTCATTGCTCGATGATGCCCGAGACCGAGTCGCGCAAGTCTTCAAATGCAAACCCAGCGAAATCGTCTTCACCAGCGGCGGCACTGAAAGCGTCAATCAGGCCTTATTTGGCGCGGCTCGTCAGTTCAAGTCCAAAGGCCGTCATTTGATCACCTCCACCGTCGAACACCATGCCGTGCTCCATTCCTTTGAGTACCTTGCCAACAACGAGGACTTCGAGCTCACTTATTTGCCCGTCGATCGCGAAGGACGCGTCAGCGTCGATTCCCTTGCAGAGGCCGTCCGCCCTGACACCGTCCTGGTCTCCGTGATGGCCGCCAACAACGAAATAGGCACGATCCAGCCTGTAGCCGACCTCGGCGCATTCTGCCGCCAGCGAGGAATTCTCTTTCACACCGACGCCGTGCAATGGTTCGGCAAGGAGCCGTTTTCCACCATTCACCAGTTCAACGCCGACTTGGTCTCCATCTGCGCCCACAAATTCCATGGCCCCAAGGGGGCTGGCGCTCTCTTCATCCGGTCCCCGTTGCTGCCGGATCCGATCATCTTCGGTGGCTCGCATGAGAACGAACGCCGCGCCGGGACCGAAAACCTCGCTGGGATCATTGGGTTCACCGCCGCGCTTGAAAAGTTCGTCCCAGCACCGGTTTTTCCCAAAGAACAATTGCTCGCGTTAACCAGCCGCCTCGAAAGCGTCCTGCAAGGCCTATCGAAGCTCGGCGTCACCCTGCGCAGTCCCCAGAAAAACCGAATCTCGAACACCGTCGCCTTCACCGTCGAGGGCTGCGACAGCATCGCGCTGCTGGCCGGGCTTGATTTGGAGGGCATTTGCGCTTCGAGCGGCTCGGCGTGCTCCGCCGGTTCCCTGGAGCCGTCCCACGTCATCGTCGCCCTGGGCGCGAGCAAGTCCGCCGCCAGTGCCCTCGTGCGCTTCTCCCTGGGTCGAGACTCGACCGCCGAAGAAGTGGATTGCGTCGCGGGCGTGTTGCCCGAGGTCATCCGCCGTGCACAACGTTTTCAATAACTTCTGGGTTCCGCGTGAATAATCTGTGCCATTACCGAACAACTCGAACTTTCCAGACTTATCACTCGTTGTCCGGCACGGTTGCGGCCGGATGGGAATCCTCCTAAGTGCCTGTCCCGACCTTGACACTACCGGTTGTTTGCTCTATTCACACCCCTTAATAATAATAGATTGGTACGTACGTTAGATAATTATTAAGCACCTCATGAACCTTACGATTACCAAAGACCAGATCTCGCACGGGCTCCAATCGGTGCAAAACGTGGTTAGCACTCGGACCACCCTGCCGATCTTGTCTAACGTGCTCCTCAAGGCTGAGGGCGATCGGCTCGAAATGACCGCCACCGACCTCGACGTAACGATCACTTGTTCCGTCGAAGCGACCGTCAAGACCCCGGGGGCGACAACTATTCCCGTAAAAAAGCTTTTCGGCATCGTCCGCGAGTTGACCAATCCCCAGATCGAACTGGAAACAGATGACAAAAACGTCACCAGTCTGAGGTCGGGATCGTCCTTTTTCAAAATCCGAGGTCTCGGCGCCGAGGAATTCCCACCACCGCCGAAGTTTCGCGAGGACAAAAGGGTCGTGCTCCCGCAGGAGAAGATCAAGGGCATGCTGCGAAAAACCTCCTTTGCCATTTCGACCGACGAATCCCGCTACGTCCTCAACGGTATCTTCATCAGCCTCAAAGAACACAAAATCACCATGGTCGCCACCGATGGACGGCGCCTCGCGCTCGTGGACGAGGACGTGGACGTTTCGGAGAAAAGCCAGGGCGAATTCATCGTCCCCGCCAAGACCGTCAACGAGCTCAACCGCTTGCTGCAGGACAAAGGCGAAATCGAGATCCGCTACACCGACAACCAGGCCGCTTTCAGCCTCAAAGACGAGAAGGGATTTACCGTCCTGATTGTAACCAAGCTCGTGGACGGCAGTTACCCCAACTACCGGCAGGTCATCCCCGCGGAAACGAAGGAGCGAATTGCGCTCGGACGCGAAGAATTCATGCACGCGCTGCGCCGGGCCGAGATCATGACCAGCGAGAAGCAAAATTCCGTAAAGCTGAATTTCTCTAAAAATAATCTCTCGATCACCGCCAATTCTCCCGATGTCGGCGAAGCCCGCGAAAGCCTCGCCATCAATTACAAGGGCAAGGACATGGCGATTGCCTTCAATCCCGGTTACGTCATCGAACCGCTCAACGCATTGACGACCGACGAGGTTTTCCTGGAACTGATCGACGAATTAAGCCCCGGCGTCCTGAAGATCAACGGACCATTTCTTTACGTCGTCATGCCGATGCGGCTGAGTTGAGTTACTCATTCCCTCGTTCGCCCCGGCAAGTTAATTGAGTGACTACTCTGCTGCGGCTTTGCAGGCGACAGCGCCAACTGCACGCATTGGCACGGGTACCCTGCATTCGAGCCCTCAAAAACGCGGACAACCTGGAAACCCTCGCTTTCGTACAAGCGCCGAGCGCGCATGTTGCCAGCCAACGCCACTGTCCACGCCTCCGGCCCAATAAGCCGGACAGCCAGGCGCAATAACTGCCGCCCAATCCCACGGCCGTAATACGCAGGATCAACGTACAACCAGGACACGTAAGTTCCATCGACGCCGACGAAGCCGACGACTTGGGTTTCCAGGCAGGCCACAAATTTGCGGGAGCGCTCAAAGTTCGCTGCATCCACCTGGTCCGCGGCGAGCGACACAAACGCCCGCGGGTCACAGGAGCCTCGCAGCTCATCTTTGCGAGCCTGGTCGTGGACTGCACAGACCGCGGGCCAGTCTTCCGTATTGTACGGACGAATCACAAGACCGCCAGGCTCAGGATCTATAACCTTCCCGCCACTCATGTTCATGGATCGCCGTCAAATCGCCGCGCTGAAGAGCTTGCCAAAGCTCGATCACAAACTCGCGGTCCGCCCTGGCCAGGTGCCAAGGCCCCTCGCCCGATTCAACATTTTCCAGCACGATCCTGCCACTTTCATGAGCAGCAATCGTCCAACCCGACTCATCCGACAACCAGCAGTCGGGATGCTCTGGATCGCGGGCGTCAAGCTCCGCAAGAGCCGAGCGCATCTCTTCAACTGTCGGGTTCTGCCCGCCTCCGCCCCACCGTTTGTTGAGATGTGTCGAACCCATACGCTACTCCGGCTGCGGTAATAACCATCTTCCCTTCGGAACGAAGAAGAGCTTCTCAATTGGCTCTTTTAAAGGCAGCTTCATCTCTTCCAGAAAATAGTGCCTTCTTCCACCCCGGAAAGAGGGGAAAGCGTCCATCAGCGCGTCCGGGCGCGCGGTGCAT
Organism: Limisphaerales bacterium; assembly: GCA_022616725.1. Taxonomy (GTDB): domain Bacteria; phylum Verrucomicrobiota; class Verrucomicrobiia; order Limisphaerales; family JAKEEH01; genus JAKEEH01. The sequence goes on from JAKEEH010000170.1 coordinate 7,276, forward strand.
TGGTATTCGCTCCATTCATGCCATCAAGCCGAGAGGAGAAGGACGCTTTGGGTCCATTCCCCAATGGTTCGGCTTTGTTCTCCAAATCTTCGAGGACTTGAAGCATACGGCGGACATTTACTGCGTAATCCCGCAGTATAATGGTGCTTGCAGAATCAATGCCGAGAATGCTGTTTGGACATTTCGCAAATGGCTGAAGCGCTTGCGCGACGTCCCGGGGCTTCAGGTGTCTCAGTCGCACCACGTAATGGGTGTAGGAACTGGATTCCGGCAACTCCTCGGGCTTCAGTTGGCACGCGGGGACGGCTTCGGTGCCGGCAGCGCTCTGCGGCACTGCTTTGATTACGTCGCTTCCCTGCGGGATCATCGTGATTTGATTCTGTGCGAGCGCGGTGTCGAGCATCTGGAGCGCCTTCAACACATTGACGGGATTCGCCGGTGCAAGAGTGACTGTGGCCTTAGGCAAATTCGGCGAACGAATAACGGTGCGTCCCGAGAGACGCTGGTAGAGGTTGAGGACAGTGTCGATGTCCGCATTCTCAAGTTTGACCACCTCAACAGGCAGCAGTTCTTGATTTTTGGGGGAAGGTTTGTCGAGGCTCGTAAAAGTAGGATATTTGGACTCCGGAGAGGCCCACTTTTCGTCAGGAGACTTTGAGCACCCGCCGGCGAGCAGAAGGGCCAGAACCAGCACCCGCACTTCATTACCGGCTACAGAATTCACGCAATTCTGGTGATCGCAAACTCCTCGCATGCGACTATTCAACCCAGCGCGGCAGAGGGTCGCAAGTGTTTTAGGAGCGACTCGCGCATTCGGGGTTCACCTTCCAATCCTTCCCCCCTATAGTCCCGCCGCATGAATCTGCAAGGTCTTAGGGCAATGGTTCGCAGCGGAGAAATCGACACCGTAATCGTCGCGTTTCCAGACGTGTTCGGTCGCCTCGTCGGCAAACGCTTCACCGCAGAATATTTTATCGACCACGTCGCCCGCCACGGCACCCACGGCTGCAATTACCTTTTGACAGTCGATATCGATATGGAACCGCTCACCGGCTTCCAGGTCGCCAATTGGGAGAAAGGCTTCGGCGATTTTGCCTTGCGCCCGGATCCCACCACTCTGCGCCCGATTCCCTGGCTCGCCGCCACCGCGCTTGTCATCTGCGATTTTGCGCACGAAGACGGAACACCAGTCGCCGAAGCGCCCCGCAGTGTCCTGCGCCGCCAGGTCCAGTCCCTCGCCACACGAAAGTTCACTTGCAATATTGCCAGCGAGTTGGAGTTTTTCCTCTTCAACCAGAGTTTCGCCGACGCCTTTGCCGCGGATTACCGCAACCTCAAGCCTTCCAGCGATTATCGCATCGATTACCACACCATGCAGACCGCGCGCGACGAGACGCTGTTCCGCGCCATCCGCAACGGCATGCAAGCCGCCGGCGTTCCGGTCGAATCAAGCAAAGGCGAATGGGGCCGCGGTCAGCACGAGGTGAACTTCACTTACGGGGAGCCGATTGAGATGGCCGACCGCCACATCATCTTCAAGCAAGGTGTCAAAGAAATTGCTGCTCAGTCGCAGCGCGCCGTCACCTTCATGGCCAAACCTTCCATGACGGAGCCGGGCAACAGTTGCCACATCCATTGCAGCCTTTGGAACGGCGCCCGCAACGCCTTCTGGGACACCGCGAAAAAATCGGGCTCCAGGCTCTTCCGCCAATTCCTGGGCGGTCTCCTCAAATACTCGCGCGAACTCTCTTGCCTCTTCGCGCCCACGGTCAACGCCTATAAACGTTATCAGGCCGCCAGTTGGGCCCCCACCAAAATGGCCTGGGCTTACGACAACCGCACCGTCGGCTTTCGTGTCGTCGGGCATGGCGATGGCTTTCGCATCGAGAATCGCATGCCAGGCGCCGATGCCAATCCCTACCTCGCTTTCGCTGCCACCCTCGCCGCCGGAATGGCCGGGATCGACGAGCAACTCGATTGCGGCGATGTTTACAAGGGCAACGCCTATGTCGATGCTTCCCTGCCAAGCCTGCCCTCCAGCCTCGCCGAAGCCGCCGATCTGCTCGACCGCAGCAAGCTCGCTCGCCGCGCCTTCGGCGACGCGGTAATTGATTTCTACGTCCACACTGCCCGCCTCGAAGTGCAGGCCTTCCAGAACTCCGTGACAGACTGGGAAAAACACCGCTATTTTGAGCGGATTTAGACGCGTTTCGCGCCGCAGCTCTGCTGCTTACCGGCCAGCGGGCCGCTTACGTTAACCTTCGAGTCTATGTCGCGAAAGCCGCCTTAAAGTATTGGGTGCACGAGATAAAAGTGGGTTTTGGGAATTTGTCTTGGTTTTCGGCAGTGTATTGTAGTATAATAACTACAATATGCCAGCCGCTCCCAAAACTC
>JAKEEH010000171.1 GCA_022616725.1 Limisphaerales bacterium
CCTGTCCGCGCGGCAACTCACGCCACCGCCGCTTCAGTTCACTCACCGGCACCGACAGCGCCCCCGGAATGTGTCCCGCCCGATACTCCGTCACCGGGCGCACATCGATGACCACAACGCTCCCCTCCGCCATCCGTCGCGACAGTTCCTTGACCGTGACAGGCTCCAATGTCTCCCGCTCCTTCAAATACAACTTCACCACCCGCTCGATTTCCGCCAGACGCGACTCACCCACCGTCCGCACCGCCTGCCAGACGCGGAAAACGCTCTCGTCGGCCAGACGGTAGAAGGCATACAGCCCCTCCCGCCGCACCTCGACGAGCTGCGCCCGCCGCAACACCTGCAGATGCTGCGAAACATTCGCCACCGGCATTTCAGTTAATTCCGCCAGCTCCTCGACCGTCCGCTCGGCCTGGCTCAGGAAATCGAGCAACTCGATCCGAGCGCCGCTCGCCAGAGCCTTGCCAATGCGGGCGAAATGGTTGAACAACTCCCGCTTGAAGGCTCGCTTCCATTCATTACTCACATATTCAATAGATTACTTGAATATCACGTTGTCAAGCGCCCGGGTCCTGCCAGGACAGATTGTAACCACCGACCTGCGGGCGCAGCCTCGGTGAAAAATCATCCCTCTGGAGGTGGCTGACTGGCTGCGCGCATACAACTTTGCCCAGACCCGTGCTCTGCGAAAGCAGACAGCAACACGAACTGTTTTACCCCGCGTTTCCGTCACCCTCGCTCTCCTTTCCCCGTTCCCTTCGCAGTTTGAGCCGTCGGAGATGTATTGTAACCACCGACCTGCGGGCGCAGCCTCGGTGAAAAATCATCCCTCTGGAGGTGGCTGACCGGCTGTGCGCATACAACTTTGCCCAGGCCCGTGCTCTGCGAAAGCAGCCAGTAACACGAACTGTTTTACCCTGCGTGGCCATCCCCCTCGTCAGCGGCGTTTTTCTGTACTCGACGCCGCGCCTTGCCCTGCCTTGCCCTGGGTGATTGAAATTTAGAGCTTGATTTTTTTGGCGAAGAGGCGTTGAATCACTACTCGAGCCCAAGCGAATTCAAGACGTAAACACTGCCTGGTATTGGTCTTCACCGGACCGGAGCAAAGTGGAGTACGGCATCAGGGCCGCGGTGGAGGAGCGATAACCGGCAAAGCAATGAAAGGTTGCGCGTATGAAAAGCTCTCCACGGTGCACTTGCTTAGTGCTGCTCACATTCACGTTTCTCTCCAATTTGCCTGTTCCCGCGACGCCTTGCGGCTACATGATCGCAGTCCCGGCGGGGTCCTACCGTTTGATAGCCAACCAGTGCGTCAATGACGTCGCCGTTTCCGCGCTGCTCCCCGGTGTGCCGTTCGGCACCGTGCTCCTGAAATTCAACAACGCCCTCGGTGTCTTTGAGCCACTCAACATCTACTCGACTGCATGGAGTAATCCATCACAAACCTTGTCGCCCGGTGAGGGAGCATGGATTTTTAACGCGACTATGCCCATCGCCGCGGCTGTGGCGGGCGTTGCGAACACTCCGGTTTTGCCCCTGGGTTACGCGACTTGTCCTGGGTGCTACCTGGTCAGCCGTCAGACCGCCGTTCCGGGCGGTTACACGGATATCATGGGAGTTCCACCAGCCGAGGGCGCCATGCTCTTCAAGTTCGATGTCGCAACGCAGTCCTGGCTCGTCTTTCAATATGCTGCCGGAGCCTGGGATCCCTCTGAACCGGTTGTGGGCGTCGGCGAATCGGTCTGGATCTGCCCCAGCGGCGGCGCTTCGCCGCCTATACCGAACCTGTGCACTTACACGAAAACGATCCCTCCGGGTTATAGCTTGATTGCAAACCAGTGCGTCAACGCCAATACCGTCTCCTCGTTGATCCCCAGCCCGCCGTTTGGAACATTACTTCTCAAATACAACAACACCAGCGGAAGCTTCGAAACCCTCAACGCCTATTCGAGCGGGTGGAGCCAACCCTCTCAAACCCTCGCTCCCGGCCAGGGAGCCTGGATCTATAATCCCACGGCGACTGCCTTCACCGCTTTTATCGCAGGGACCGCCAAGACGCCGTCGCTGCCATTGAGCTTCGCCGCCGGGGCTGGCTGCTACCTCGTCAGCAGACAGACGAACGCCCCCGGAACATACGATCAAATCATGGGCGTGCCACCGGCAGACGGCGCGGTTGTCCATCAATTCAACCTGACAAGTGGATTATTCGACGTGTTTACCTTCGTCGGTGGGGCATGGTCGCCCGCAGAGCCCGTAGCCGCAGTGGGCGAGGCGCTCTGGATCTGTCCGACCGGCGGCGCGCCACCTGCAATTCCACAGTTGTGCACCTACACCAACACTATTCCTTCCGGATACAGCCTGATCGCCAATCAGTGCAGCAATGCGAATTCCGTGTCATCGCTGCTGCCCAAGCCCCCTTTTGGCGCCTTGCTCCTCAAATACAACAACCTGAGTGGGACCTATGAGGCCCTTAACGCCTATTCGAGCGGTTGGAGTCAACCTTCACAGACATTAGCCCCTGGCGAGGGTGCCTGGATCTATAATCCCTCGTCACCTTTTGCCATGCTCGTCGCAGGTATGGCGAAGCTTCCCTCGTTACCTTTACCCTTCGCAACTGCGCCCGGATGTTATCTGGTGAGCCGCCAAACCAACGCGCCCGCAACGTATGACCAGATCGTGGGCATGCCCCCGGCAAATGGCGCAACGCTATTTCAGTTCAACCCGGCGGCCGGAGCCTGGCTCGCCTTCGAAGTTGTCGATGGAATCTGGTCTCCTTCGGACCCATCGGTCGGGGTGGGCGAATCAGTCTGGATATGCCCGACTGGCGGGCCGGTGCCAGCGATCCCGAATCTGTGCAGTTACACGATGGCGATTCCTCCCGGGTTCAGCTTGATCGCAAACCAATGTACCAACGCGAACACGATTCGATCTCTCATCCCGAGGCCAGCCATTGGAACAAGGATACTAAAATACAACAACGCCACCACCGGCTTCGAGCCTTACAACATATTTGGCAGTTCCGGCTGGAGCATCCCCACTCAGACGTTGCTCCCGGCAGAAGGCGCCTGGATTTATAACCCGACTGCTACGCCGTTCACGATTCTGATTGCCGGACTGGCGAAGGTGCCTTTGCTGCCACTGAGTTTTGCCAGCGGGCCGGGTTGCTACCTGGTCAGTCGCCAAACCAATGCCCCGGCGACGTATGAACAAATCATGGGCATTGGCCCGGCCGAAGGCGCCACAGTTTACAAGTACAACGCGTCAAGCGACTCATACGAGATATTCATGTATTTGGCCGGTGTGTGGGATCCGTCGCCCCCGATGGCTGCCGTCGGCGAGCCGCTTTGGATTTGCCCGACTGGCGGGCCCGTGCCAGCCTCTCCTTGTTTCCTGGCGATCTTCCCGTGCCTGGCCAACGCAACCGTTACCCTTTCATGGCCCTGCTCCGCCTGTGTGTTGCAAAGCACTCCCGCTCTCGGAGTTCCGGTGTCGGGAACCGTTTGGACGACGGTGCCTGGCAGTTCGCCGGTGACCGTGCCAATCACCGGTTCGAGCCAATTCTTTAGGTTATTTTGCCCTTAGCTTAGAAAACAGTTGGAGCGCACGATGTATTGTAACCACCGACCTGCGGGCGCAGCCTCGGTGAAAAATCATCCCTCTGGAAGGTGGCTGACTGGCTGTGCGCATACAACTTTGCCCAGACCCGTGCTCTGTGAAAGCAGCCAGTAACACGAACTGTTTTACCCGGCGTGGCCGTCACCCTCGCTCTCCTTTCCCCGTTCCCTTCGCAGTTTGAGCCGTTGGGAGCGCATAGACTACTGAACATTGTGCTGTCAACCGCGAATTTCTTTAGACGATTCCGCCCTCAATCAACAATTGCGACCATCCACAGTGCGCTCGTCTTGAATTGCACGCCATAATGATCGAACTCGATTCTGAAATTATCTGGTTGCTTTTACTTGATTTGCGCTGAGGTCGTGGGTTACAGCGCTGGGCCCGCAGTTACGGAGTCCCGGCACTTTGACCTACCCCCGTTCACGGTTTCGGCTTAATTCCCTTTTATTATGTCCCTTCCATCGAATCGGCGGGGATTCTAAAGTAAACAAATCGCTCACATGGAAGATTCGGAACTGATCGAGTGTTACGCGCGGACGCAGTCCGAGAGCGCCTTCAAAGCGCTGGTGGAGCGTCACGCTGGTCTCGTATATGGATCGGCATTGCGCCAGGTCTGCGATTCGCAGCTTGCGGAGGATGTCACACAAGCCGTGTTTATCCTGCTGGCGCGCAAGGCTGCCAGTTTACGCAGAGGAACGGTGGTGTCGGGCTGGCTTTTCCAGACGACCCGGTTCGTTGCGCGGAGAGCGATACGGACCGAACAGCGCCGCCAGCGGCGCGAACAGGAGGCGTTCGAGATGCAGCAACTTAACTCGCCTGACGAGGCATGGCGTCGCATGGAGCCGGTGATCGACGATGCGCTGAACCAGCTTGGCCACAAAGATCGTGATGCCCTCCTGCTTCGGTATGTGGAAGGACGAGCGATGCGCGAAGTGGGTGACGCGCTCGGCGTCACCGAGGAGGCTGCCAAAAAGCGCGTGACTCGCGCGGTGGAGAAAGTGCGGAATATTTTGGCGGCGCGCGGAGTTTCACTCTCAAGTGCCTTACTTGCCGGCGCGCTTGGATTCGCAAATGCCTCCGTTCCAGCGACAGTGCTGGCCTCGATCGCGACGGCAGCGACTGCGACCGCGTCCATGCCTTCAGCGGCAGCGCTGGCAGCGGACGTAATCGCGGCGTGGCGCTGGTCCAATGTGAAGATCGCGGCAGGAATCGCGGCAAGCGCTGCGATTGCTGTGGTCTTAATCTCGATGTTGATCGATCCGCGAACAGATCGAAAGCCCGCACCAGCGCCGATTGCGTTGCCCCCAATCGCAGCCGGAGATGTTCCGACACCGCCCGCGGCCCCCGTGCGCCAGCCAGAGCCTCAGCCCAACGCACTGCGGTTTCGCGCCGTGGCTGCAGACACGCGCGAAGGCATCGCAGGCGCGAAGCTTTCCGTAAACTTTGTCGTTGGAGGAAACTGGGAGCAGCGTTACGACCTCGTCACTGACTCGAACGGATGGTGCATCGTGCCATATCCTCCGGAGACGGGCAGGTTGGATGTCGGTGTGTTTCGCGACGGCTGGGCGGCGCGTTTCGTGACGTGGCCGGCTGAGGGGCAGCCGGGAATCGCAGCCGAATACACATTGCGTCTGGACCGCGTGACGAACGCGGTAGGCGGCTGGGTACGCGATCCTCGAGGGCGGCCAGTTGCGAATGCGGAAATTTGGTTCGGCGCGAGTGGAACCGGAGATTCCGCACATCGTGAGCGGCCACGCGAGCGCTTTGGCCTGACTCATTCTCCGCCAGTGACGCAGACGGACGCGCAAGGGCGTTGGTCAATCGGCTTCATACCGGCGCGGCATCCGGGCTTCAGTCTTAGAGCCCGCCATCCGAATTTTGCCGAGACACACATCATCTCCAGCGACGCTCAAGAATCTGTTTCTTCGATCACGCGGGAGGACCTCAAAAAAGTCTGGGCCGGAGAACTGGTGACGATCATGAAATCGGCATTCACACTACGGGGCACGGTTGTCGATGAGCGCGGCAGGCCCATTGTTGGAGCGAAGGTTCAGGAGCGGGAGCAGAGTAAGATTTTCAAGACGGATGAAACGGGCGCGTTCAGCGTTCCCGGTTTACCTGAGGGTGCGTGGTCGTTCACGGTAAGCGCCAAAGGTTTCGCGCCTGTGCGGACGAACACTCAAATCAGTGCGGCACAGGAGCCGATCATCGTGATGCTCCGACCTGGCGCCATTCTGCGGGTGCGTCTGCTAGACGAGTACGGACTTGAGGTGCCCGAGGCGACCGTAGGCCTGGAGCAGTGGGGCGAGTATCGGCACGTGCTGGAATGGCGAGGAAAAACCGGGTGGGACGGGCGATTGGAGTGGCGTTCGGCGCCGCCCGACGTCGAGCTGGAGTTATATGCTCGCAAGGACGGTTTCTGTTACACACGCAATGTAAAGGTCAAAGCCGATGGTGACGAGCATCTGATTCACCTTCGGCACTCTCTCGACGTTTACGGCCGGGTTGTGGACGAAAAGGGCTACGGCATTCCAGATTTCAGAGCTCTGCCAGCTTACGGCGGCCCCGAACGGTACAGCAGCGACACCGTGCTCCGCTGGTTCGGCGGCGAGACCGTCCGGGGCAGCAATGGTCTGTTCAAGATGGCATTTGTCGAAAACGAGCTGCCGTGGCAGTTGCGCATCATTGCGGACGGATACGAGGACTGGACCTCTGACCCGCTGCCGACCAACCAGGCCAGCGTCACGCTGGATATCACACTGAAACGTTGCGCGCCCGAGGACTCGGTCCGCGGAACCGTGCTGGATCCAGACGGCAGGCCCGTTAGTGGAGCGCAGGTCGCGCTGCTGTCGCTTGAACACAATGTGCGCTTGTCGCCGAAACTCCGATTTGAGGGAAATAATCGTTGGCTGGTGATCTCTGACGACAAGGGGGAATTCCGGTTCCCTGTGAAGCGGTCTGCGCACAGCGTTGCCGCTCTCGATCCTGGGGGTTACGCGCACGCCCGAGTTCGCGATCCCCGGCAACCGCTTCAGTTGCAGCTCCAGTCGTGGGCTCGCATCGAAGGAGTCGTCGATTCAAGCGCTGCCGCACACCCCGTCGAAACTATCGAGCTCTATGACCCTGCCGCTCAAAACTACCAGGGCCATGTCAGCTTGCTTGGGACATACAGCGTGAAAGTTGATGCGAATAACCGTTTCGTCTTCGAAAATGTGCCGCCCGGCGAGTTCAGCGTATTCATTAACTCCTTGCGCGGAATTCCATTTCATCATCGAACGCTGGTCACAATCACGCCAGGCGAGACGACCGCTATAAAAATTGTCGAGCAACCGGGCGCTTTGCTGAAAGGAAAGTTCGTCCCGCCAGCCGGGCAGACGATCGACTGGAGCAAGGGTTCGATTCTGGCTCACGTAGAGCTCGAGGGATTGCGCTCACCACCGGGGTGGAGTTCGCGGAGTGAGGGTAAGCTCGAGGCAGTGGACTTTTGGACCTCGCCCGCCGGGCGCGAATTCGCCAGCGCGCGGCGAACGGTCTCCCTTCGTATCAACAACGACGGTTCATTTATCTCGGTGGAACGCGTGCCCGCCGGGCAGCACGAATTCTTTGGCTTTTTCAAAAACACCTCGGTCAGGAGGAAACTCACAATATCGGCTGAGGAGGAAGAATTGCCGCACGTCGATCTTGGGCTGATCGAGTTGCGCTGATCTCTTCATCTGCGGCCTTTGCGCTTAGCTGACGATTGCGATGTTCCGCGAACTGCCGCTCTGTCAAAGCAGCAGTGTCCATCGGTCCGACGTCAACCGTTCTACTCTTCGTTCCTTCCGGCCTTCCGTCTGAATTCTCGGGTTTCGACTTATGGGCCAAAAATCACCGAATTTGCCAGCCGTAGGAAGGTCTGCTACCAGTGCGCCGTTGAAACTTGCGCCTCAATTCCCGTCTAGTTTCCGTCCGCGCAGCCCGACACGCCCCAATGACCATCGATCCTAACGTCTTTTGGCACGGGTTCGCTTTCGGATACGCCATTGCCGCCCCGGTCGGCCCCATCGGCGTCCTTTGCATTCGCCGCACCCTGTCCGACGGGCGGACGGCCGGGTTTGTCTCGGGCCTGGGCGCAGCCACAGCCGACGCCCTCTATGGCTGCGTGGCCGGATTTGGTCTGACCGCAATCGCCAACCTCATTCAGGCGCACCAAGCCGCCCTGCGCCTCTTTGGCGGCCTGTTCCTCCTCTATTTGGGCATCAAAACGC
>JAKEEH010000172.1 GCA_022616725.1 Limisphaerales bacterium
AACAAAAAAGCCGCTCGTGAGAGCGGCTGGTGTCAAATCAAAGTAGTCCCTAACCCGAAGCCCGAAATCCGAAATCCGAAACCCGAAGGAAATCCCAAATCCCAAATCCGAACTTCGCATTTCGGATATCGACATTCGGGCTTCCTTTGGGCTTGGTCATTCGGCCTTTCGGATTCATTTCGGATGTGTCGTTGCAGGCTGGCACAGCGGCGATGGCCGCCGCTGTGCGATGCGATGCTCAATAGACCGGCTTGGTCCAATCGTGCGGCCTTGCGCTGTCCCAGGCTGATTCCGGCTCCTCAGGTTTATCGGCGTACTTCGACTTGAGGAACTCACTACCGCTGGAAGTCAGATGAAACGCTTCATCTTCAACGATCGTCGGGGTGATAAAGATCAGCAGGTTCGATTTGTTGCGAGACTTGCCTTCCTTGCGAAAGGCCCAGCCAAGGCCGGGAATGTCGCCGAGGATAGGAACCTTCGTGTAGTTCTTAGTCTGCGTATCATTGACCATACCGCCCATGACCAGGGTGTTACCACTCGGAATCATCACGTGCGTCTCAATACGACGAATCGCGTAAATGTTCGCGGTGTTGACCGTGCCATTCAAGAACTGCCGATCAACCGAGTCGATGTTGGATACTTCGGGGACAACGCGCAGCGAGATCGTATTGTCCGCCGTAATGCGAGGGGTGACCGACAGGATCGTGCCCAGGTTTGTGTAGGTGACCTGGCCGCCCGCCGGCGTGTTTGCCGAACCCGGAGTGATCTGGAAGATCGGGAACGCGCGCGTGACGGACAAGTTGGCCATCTGATTGTCCAGCGTCACCGCTCGCGGGTTGGCGACGACTTCGGAGTCCGCGTCCTTGTTCAGGAAGGACATGACGACCGCGAGACCGTCTGCATTCATGAACGCTGTTTCGGGCTGCCAGAAATATCCGGACGTGCTGCCGATTAATTTAGGATCGCTGAGGATGCCACCAATGGTTCCCGGATCCCCTGGCGTCGCAGGAACGACCGCGCCGGTGATCGGATCGATCTGGGTCGGAGATCCAGGTGTAGGCGGCAGCCCGGGCAGCGCATTGTTCCCCATCGTGATGCGTTGGGCTTCGAGAGTACCGGTCCAGTCAATCCCCTTGACGGTACTCGGAGCACGCGCTGTTTCCACCAGCTTGGCTTCGATCAACACCTGCCTCGTCGGCGTATCGAGTTGCTCGATGGTCGCCAGGAGGGCATCCATCTCCTTCTCGGTCGTGGTCACGATCAACTGGCTCGTGCGCGGATCAGCCACGACGGCGCTGCGCGGGGACAGTGTCCCTTTGACAATCGCGATCAGATTCGTCGGATCGCTGTACTTGAGCTGGATGATTTTGGTGAACAAAGGATCTTCGGCCTTCGGGTCCTTGAAGGTGACACGAGCAATCTTCTGTTTCGGCTCCTTGATGAGCGCGAGGTTGTGATTATCGAGCACGGCGAGCAGGGCTTCCTGCGCCGTCACGTTCTCGAAGCGAATGCTGACATTCGGCTGGTTACTGGCCGTGATCTTGGGGTCGAACTGGAAGTTCAGATTCGATTGGCGCGCCAGGTTCCGAATCGCATCGGTGAGGGGAACCTCATCGATGACGATCAGGGGCACGACTTCAGCGGGGCCAGGGGCCGCAGGTGTCGCCGCGGGCGTCGCGGCCGGATCGGCCGGTTTGGCCGCGTCCGGTTTGGGGGCGGCGGGATCGGCCTGGGCGACGATGGTCGGCGGCGGCGAAGCCTCGAGGGGCTTGTCCGGCGCGGCCGGGTTGGTTGGACTGTTATCCTGGGCAAACGTGACCAGGCCGCAGGTCGCTAGACCGAGGATTATGAGTTTGGTTTTCATATGTGAGTGTTAGGGACTAAAAGTGTTAGGAAAGGAGTTTAGAATTTGTTTGCCATCGCCATCTCCTGCGCGACACCGTTGGCGGTAATCACCACGGTCCTGTCGCGGATTTCGATGCATTTCACCTTGACCGGCTGGCCGTTGACGCGCATTTCGGCTTCTTCGCCGACTTCGAAGGTGCGGTTGTTGATAATGGCCAGCCGTTTGTCTTTGGTTCCCGAAAGGCCGTTGAGCGAGAGTTTGACTATGTTTACCGGGACGACCACCGGGACAATTTGCGCTTTTGGAACACGGGTCGAATTGGGATAAAACGGGTCGCGGCCGACGGTGAAGACGGACCGGGGCGGGTCCACCGGTTGAGGCGCCGGGGTCGGCGCGGCAAAGGCGCACGAGGCCAGGACGAGGCCACACGCCGCGGCCATGATGCGCGGATTCAATTCAGCTTTGGCAATCTTTCGGTTCATGTCGCTTAGTGGGTGATGGGATTGATCAAGGCAACAATCTCCATTTTGAATGCCAGCTTTTCGGGCTCGATGGCGCCGCCGCTGGCGGCCGTCTGGCCTGCGGGTTCCAAGTCGATGTTTTGAATTCTGATGAAAGGAAACTCATTCTCAAAGTCGGCGATAAACTTCCCCAGCTCGTGATAATGCGCCGTGCCACGGACGTGAAACAGGGCCGCCTTATATGGGAACTTCGGGAGCACACCGACTTCGGTCGTAACCTCGCGGCTGAATTGCGGGATATCGACTTTGCGCCCGGCGCGGAAGCGGTTGACGGTGGTGATGAGCCAGGAATACATGTCTCCCGAGGCCATGCCCGATTCGAGGCTCTTCAGCTTCAGTAAATTGAGCTCCAGCGTTTTTTCCAGGTCGTCGCGGCTCGAGACGAGGCGTTCGGCGTTGCCGACCTTGTCCTTCTGTTCGGTGATCTGCTTCACGATGGCTGTGTGCTTGCGCCCCTGAAGTTTGATCACGCCGAACCAAAGCCCCACCACCACTGCGAGCGTCCCAATGACGATAAGGATGAGCTGGTCGCGTTTCTCTTTGGGAAGGTTCTTGATCATGTTAACGCACTTTCTCCGGGAAGAAACATTGCAAGGTAAACAGCACCTGCGGCCGGCCCGTTTGGCCGATTTGCGGCGCCGACAAGCTCGTCAACAGCACACCATTGGTTTTCTGCAGGGAATTTTGGAAAAGGGGGACATTGGCAATCGCCTCCTTGTAGCGGCTGACAGTCGCCCCGGGCTGCGAACCGGAATCGACGGCATCGACGGTGATCGCGATCTTCTCGGTCGCGGTGGCGGGGCGGGCGGGAGTGAAAACCCCGTTTTCCTTTTTGCCCTTCACTTCTTCGGCCAATGTATAGGTCTGTTCGGTCTTCAAACGGGCGACGTGGATATTGTCCACGCCGTTTAAGGTTTCCTGGAAGGCATTCAAGACACTGCCCCAAAGAAAGCGGTTGCTGTTCAAGGCCTTGAGAGCGGCCAATTTCTCCTCGGCATCCAGGGAGCGGCGTTTGGCATCGACAGCGGATTGATAGTTCTTGTCGATGTTCTTCCACCGCGCCTCCAAGCCGCTCAGTTCGCCATTGGCGGCGATAATTTTGATCTGGAGGGAAACGCACCAGAGGATGACCAGAGAGACGATGCCGCCGGCGATGAACGTCGCCCGCTTCACCGGATCTTTCCGGCGCATCTCTTCCGCCGCCTTGGCTTCGGCCAATAAATTAATACTGATTGGCATAAAATCCTAAAACCCCGACGTGGCCGCGCCGATGGCGACCGTGAGTTGAGGGGCCACCTGCTCGATTTCGTTCATTTTGTGGGATTCCAGTCCCATTTGCAGAAACCGCGCCGGGTTCCATGTCTTGCATGGCACCATCAACTCGGCCTGCAGAGCCTGAAGAACAAACTCGCTCCGCGTCGCGCCACCGGACACGTACACTTGTGAAATGGCTTTGTCGTTTTGATGTTCAAAGAAGTCGATCGACGCCCGCAACTCGCGCCCGAGCGGGCTGATCAAGGCTTCCAGGTTCGGCTGCACCTCCATCGGCATTCCAATCTTGATGTTCTCCGCCTCGACGTAACTGATGTTCATCGTCTCGGCCAGGCCGCTGGTAATCCGGTCGCCGCCGATGCCGACAACGCGATTGAGCTTTAGCTCGCCGCCATCGGCGATGGTGATGAACGAATTCTTAAAGCCGAGATCGACCAGCGCGACGGTTTCTTTGCAGAACGCATCCGGCTCGGCAAATTCGAATGCGTTGATCGGTCCGATCAGCCCGGGGACGATCTGGTCGGGAATCATTCCCGCAGCTTTGACCGCGGCAGCAAGATCGTCCACCGTCTGTTTGCGGGCCGCGCCGACCATCAGCCGGTGCTTCTGGGAGTTGACGGCCTTTGGGTCCATGGTCTTCGGGACGATGTAGGAGCAGTCGAAGACATGGTCCGACAAATCCTGCTGCAGATAAGTTTTGGAATTGAATTTGAGCATGAGGCGCAAATCATCCGCCGGCATGAGGGGGGCCTCAATCTGGCGCAGCAGCGATTCCGTGACGCTGATGGCCAGGGTGACCGGTTTCGCTTTGCCATTGCCGAGCATCCGGCCGACGTTGCGCAGGTGATCGGTGAGGATTTCTACGGAAAGCGTTTTGTCGAAGATCGGGGCATCGACAATCGAGTAGTCCACGAGCATGAACCGGTCGCCCCGGCGCTGCAGGTGGACTGCTTTTGTGGTGCGTCCGCCAAGGTCAATGGACACGATTTGATCGCGCTTCTTGCCCCGGCTGCTCAAAAACGGCAGTTCCATACCGCTGCCCTGCTGAGCAGTTGCGGTGCCAGCAGTGTCTTAAGTAAGACACTCCGCCACGGCAGGTTGCGCCTATTCAGGCGCAATTATGCCGCCAACGCGCCGGGCGCGGATTTATTGGCGCATTCCGGGACGGTTTTTCCCCCCTTTCAGGCCCAAAACGGATAAAATTCACGGCAGCGGCGTGGCGCAGCAAGGCTGACTACCGGCCGCAACGGACAGACTGCTCATCTTTTGGACACTTCCATCTGGCTAGAATTGCTGCGCCACCTCGAAGGCAAATCCCTTCAAATACTCCGTTTCTGGGACGGCCAGCAGGACAGGATGGTCCGGCGATTGTGTGTAGATTGCCGTGCGCCGCAGGACGCGTTTGGCGTCATACGCCGCGGCATTGATGACGTCCTGAAACAAGTTCGCGTCCACGTGATGGGAACAGCAGAAGGTCGCCAGCGTGCCTCCTGGTTTGAGCAACTTGAGCGCGCGCAGGTGAATCTCCTTGTAACCGCGCAGCGCGTCCGGCACGGCGGCGCGGCTGCGGGTGAATGAGGGCGGGTCCAGGATGATCAAATCGAAACGCGGAATCAGCTTCTCGTGCGGCGCTGTGACCGTTCGAGCTTTGAACCAGTCGAACACGTTTGCGGTCTCGAACGAGCAGCGCTCGGCCAGGCCATTGGCAACGGCGTTCTGCTGCGCCTGCGCGATGGCTTCTTCACTTTGATCGACTGCGTGAACGTGCGCGGCGCCAGCCCGCGCGGCGTGCAAGGCAAAGCCGCCCGCGAAACTGAAACAATCGAGCACTTGCGCTCCTGCGGCGCACTTCGAGACGAGTTGATAGTTGAGCTGTTGATCCAGATACATGCCGGTCTTGTGCCCGGAGGTGAGGTTGGTCTCAAAGACGAGTCCGTTGAGGCGCACGGGCACAGATCCCGCGAGCGCGCCCATCAGCAGGCCGTTCGACTCGGCCAGTCCCTCGAATTTGCGCGAAGCGCTATCACTGCGCTCCACCATGGCGCGCGGGGCGAACAACGCCTGGAGCACGCTGACGATCACGTCCTTGCGCTGATCCATGCCGAGCGCCGAGGTCTGGAGCACGAGAACGTCTTCGTATTTGTCAACAATTAATCCGCTAAGGAAGTCGCTTTCGGCATTCACCACGCGAAAACTTGTCGCGGTGGGCATGTGCTTCCGGCGCAAGGCCAGCGCCGCCTCGATGCGCTCGTGAAAAAACTGGTAATCCGCCGAAACGCGTTCGCGCGACAGCATGCGCACGCGAATTTTGGATCTCGAATTAAAAAAGCCGGTGCCAAGGAAGCGCTGGCGATGGTCCTTGACCTGCACGATCGCGCCGTCTGCCGCGGGCGCGGTCACACGCAGCACTGACCCGGCATAGATCCAGGGGTGCCCGGCGATGACACGATCCGCCTCGCCGGGACGCAGCACAACGGTGGGCAGCGTTTCCATATGACCCCACAACTTCGCCGCTCGTCGCGCCTGCGCCAAGCGCGAATTGCTTCTCCTTAGAATACGCCGGATTTCAAAGGTTCGAGGTTCCAACGATTGGATGCAACCCTGCATCATGTCCGCAATTATACGTACGAAAGATTGCTTGTTTTTCAGATACGAACGGGCTACAACCGGAGCATAGCCAAAACAACTATGCAGATGCGTGCACCTAATCTGGTTGCTGCTCCTCTCTTATGAAAACCGGCATATCCACACCCTTCGAACACCGCGTGTTCGTATCGCTAGCGGCATTATTTCTCAGCGCATTCACTTGCAGCGCGTTTCCCATCATAACAAATGTCGTCGAGACCGGCGGCGACAATGAAGCCACTGATACGGTCACCGCCAAGTGGACCGGTGTGACCTACGTCGGCGGCATTGCCAATGAGCCAGTACCGGGCCTGCCTGCAGGCGCTTCCTATACAGTTGGGGTGTTTGGAAATTGGGCCCCATGTTTTGTGGACCGCAATCACCGCTGGACCAATGCGTCGGCGACGATACTGATTCCGCCATACCTCGAGGGGCAGGAGTACATCATGAGTGGCAACGATAATCGAAACAACCAACCCCCTGAAACTCCTGAACCCGCTTACCGGCTCGACGTCTCCGTGGCAACGGATGTGTTCGTTTACATGTTAATTGATAACCGTCTCAACTCAACCACCGAGCCCACCGCCATGAATGCGAATCCGCCGACCTTTGGTCCAGCAGCCATGCAGTGGATTCTTGACGAAGGATGGCTCCCAGTGACCAACGGCATGAACCGGGCAGGAAATCCGGAATGGCCGGACGAAGTGGGGGTGGACGAAGGCGCCGACAACGATCACGACCAATGGAGTTCGGTTTACGTAAAGTTTTACCCCGCAGGCACATTCCAAATCAAACAGCCCGATAATCCTGGCCGCAACATGTACGGCGTGGTAGTGGCTTCGGCGGCCCCGCCGGGGGCTCCGTCGGACCTTGTGGCCGTCAGCGGCGACGGAAGGGTGACCTTGAACTGGACGGCGGGGGCTGGTGCGTCGGGTTACATTATCAAGCGCTCGCTCAGCTCGGGTGGTCCGTACGATAATATCGCGACAAATACGACGACCACCTATACGGATACAGACGTCTTCAACGACACGACATATTACTACGTGGTTTCTGGTTTGAATCTTGCTGGAGCGAGCGCCAATTCGAACGAGGCTGCCGGCACACCCAGGGCCGCACCCACCAACGTCACCGCGGTCGGCGGCACGAATCAGGTCACGGTCAGTTGGGATGCGTTTCCCGGCGCGGCGACTTATACCGTGTCGCGCTCCAGCACGAGTGGCGGTCCCTACACGCAGGTGGGCACGGGCATTGCCGGCACTATGTTCGTCGATACGCCGGTTCCAGCAGGACGCACGAACTATTATGTCGTCGTGGCGCAACTCACCGGTGGCGGCAGCAGCGGCCAATCCTCGGAAGCTTCGGCGCTGACGGCTCCGAGCGCGCCAACGGTGAGCATCGCGGGGTGGGCGGTGACAGCGCTGCAGGTCAAATGGGCCGCCACGACGGAAGTCGTTACTCAGTACTTGATCGAACAATCAAGCGACGGAGTTAACTTCATGCCGCCAGTAACTGTACCCGTAACGCCCAGGTATTACGCCGCGGGCGGATTGGACCCGGCGACGACTTATCACTTCCGTGTTCAGGCGCAGAATGATACCGGCTTTTCGGATTACTCCACGGTCGTGAGCGCGACGACGCCCGCATCGGGCTTCAACGTGAATTTTGCCAATGCGCTGAATGGAACTCCTGCCAACAATCCTTCGCCGATCCCGGCGGGTTACGCCCAGGATATCGGCGAGGTCTTTGGCCTGAAAACGAATGGTCTGACTTATGGTTGGAACGTTGATATCACCGTGGACAGCCGGTGGCGAAACAACCCCAATTCGCCAGACCTTCGCTGGGATACGTTCAATCACCTGCAAAAGCCGCAGGTGCTGCCAACGGCAGTCTGGGAGATCGAGATTCCGAATGGTTTTTATAGTGTTTATATGGTTTCGGGCGACCCGACCGCTGTGGATAGCGTGTTTCAATTCGACATAGAAGGGGTCGTATCCACCAACAGCTACGTCCCGGTCGGCGGCGCGTGGTTTACCGAGTTCCGGCAAGGAATTGGCGTCAGCGACGGGCGGCTGACGATCAAGAGCGGTCCTCAGGCAGCGAACAACAAGCTCAATTTTATTGATATTTATCCGGCGATTCCTGAGGCGCCGACGATCGGCACGCAACCTCAAAGCGTAACAGTCGAAGAGTTTCACGCCGCGAGCCTTTCCGTCACCATGAGCGGCGGCTCGGTGCCGTTCATTTATCAGTGGTATCGCGGCACCGAACCGGTGCCCGACGCAACCGGACCCACCTTGAGCTTTCCTTACGCGCGGCTGGCCGATGCGGGCGATTACACCGTCGTCGTAACCAATTGGGGCGGATCCGTCACCAGCATGGTGGCCACTCTCGCGGTGCATCCGGACACGAACGCGCCAGTGATAACCAGCGTATTCAGTTCGGATGGGAACACCATCGGCATCTGCTTCAGTGAAGAGCTTAACAATTCAAACAATCAGGTGGGCGATTTCTTCAATTACCTGGTCAATGGCACCTTCCTGGCCACGAACGCCATCGTGCGCCCGGACCGGCTCTCCGTCCTTCTCGACCTCGACGGGCAAATCAGCGGCAGCTATACAGTCACGATCAACGACCAATTTGTGAGCCACGCCGACCTGGCCGGGAACCCGATGCCCACAACCACCGTAATGGGCGAGGTCGCGGGCTTTGGGGGGGATGTGGGCGGACCAATGCACATGGGATCGCACTTTACCTGTGACGGCGAGGACTTCGAGGTCGTCGGCGGCGGCGCCGACGTGTGGGGCGGGAGCGATCAATTTTACCTGATTTCGCGCACCGTGAGCGGGGATTTTGACGCGCGAGTGCGCGTGACGAGTCTCATCGGAGCGGACGCGATCACCAAGGCGGTGTTGGTGGCGCGAGAGAGCACCAATGCCAACGCACGTGCCTACCATATCTCGGTCAATCCGCCTCCGCCCGGGCGAAACCAGCTTGAGCTGGGGTTGCGTTCGGTCGCCGGCCAGGCCACCGCGTCCTGGGGGGCAAGCTTCGTCCCGGCCAATATACCGAATGTCTGGATGCGGATCAACAGATCGGGCAATACTTTCACCGGCTTCCGCAGCAGCAACGGGGTCGATTGGATCGCCATGGGGACCAATATCCTCGCAGTCCCATTCCCGAGCTCGATTGAGGTGGGAATTGGGGTCACCGCGCACAACAATACGCTCCTCGCAACTGGAACCTTCAGCAACTTCAGAATTTCCGGAGTTTTAGAGCCGGTAATGATCGGCAACCTGTCAGCGGGCGGAGGCCAGTTTAGCCTGTCATTTAACACGCAAGTTGGCGCGACGTACTTTATCGAGTATAAGAACGAATTGACAGACCCGATGTGGACGGAACTCACCTCACGCAACGGAACCGGCGTGGTCGAAAACTTCACGGACACGACGGCAACGGTTCCGAGGCGGTTTTATAGAATCCGCTTCCAGTAAGTTTCCTGGAAGCAAAACGCCCGGGCTACTGCCCGGGCGGTGGAGGAAGTGCTTCGCTGCTAGCGAGGCGCAATCAGTTCGCTCATCTTGAAGATCGGCAGGAACATGCAGATCGCAATGCCACCGACCGTGATGCCCAGGAACACGATCAGCAGCGGTTCGATCAAGGACGTAAGCCCGGAGAGCGTGGCCTCAATCTCTTCGTCAAGGAAGTTGGAAATGCGCTCGAGCATCTGCTCGATTTTACCGGTCTGTTCGCCGGCGGTGATCATGCGGATGATCATCGACGGAAAAATCGGGTGCTTGCCCAGGGCGATCGAAATGCTTTCGCCGCGCTCGATGTCTGCGGCCGCCACGCGAATAGCCTTTTCCATGATGACATTGCCGACCGTGTTGGAGACAATCTGCAACACTTCCAGAATCGGCACGCCGCTGCGAATCAGCGAGGCGAGGGTGCGGGTGAAACGCGCGAGGCAAATCTTGTGGGCGATCGCACCAAAAATCGGCAGTTTGATGCGTGTGCGATCCCAGAACTCCCGTCCGGCTTTTGTTTTGATCCAGGCAAACCAACCATATACCGCGCCGATGGCCGCGGGGAGGATGTAAAGGAGATAATCGCGGACGGCATTGCTGAAATTGATCAGCCACAGCGTCGGACCGGGCAACTTGGCCCCGAAACCCTTGTAAACGTCGCCGAACACGGGCACGACTTTGACCAGGAGGAAGATCGTGATGCCGATGGCGACCAGCGTGACCACGGTCGGATACATCATCGCCGATTTCACCTTCTTGCGGAGGCGGGCGGTATTTTCCAGATACGTGGCGAGCCGGGCCAGAATTTCAGCGAGGAGACCGCCGCGCTCGCCTGCGGCGACCATGCAGACGTAAAGCTTGTTGAACACCTTCGGGTGCTTCATCAGCGCCTCGGAAAAACTGTCGCCGCCTTCGACGCGCGAGCAGACGTCTTTGATCACGTCGCGCATTACCTTGTTGGTGGTCTGTTCGGCGAGGGCCTGGAGCGACTGCACCATGGCGAGACCTGCGTCGATCATGGTGGCGAGCTGCCGCGTAAAGACGACGAGGTCGGCGAGGGCCACCTTGCCTCCGGCCGTTTTGCCCTTTCGGCTCATCTTTTCCTGGATCGAAACAACCAGGAGATTGCGGTTTAACAACGCCGCAATGGCCGCCTGCTCAGATTGGGCTTCCAGCGAGCTGCGAATCTCCCGTCCAGTGCCCGATTCCCGGGCGACATAGCTAAAAGAAGGCATAATAATTACGCGATCAACCGTCCGCTTCCGAGCACGTTGCGGGCCAGTGAGGCCCTAATATTGCCGCCCTTGCGCGCGCGGGGTGGGTCGCACCTCTGCTCGGAGCACGCAGCGTTTCCACTTTTGCAACGAAGCTCTGTTTTATTTTCGGACATTCCGGCAGAATCTTTAGCGCGAAGCACGGCAGAAATCGCCGGGATCGGCACAAAGGGCTGCTGCTGACCGGAAGCAAGGGTCTGCGAAGCGCAATCTGTCAAAGTCCTATTGAATTTTCTGGGCTTTGGCTTAGCGCGAGACGGAGGTTCTTCGGACCGGTAAATCCGTGAACATCACTGTGGCGCGGGCCACTCCGGAAATGTGATCTTGTAAAAATCCAGGCTCGGGGAATTCAGGTTCAGGTAAAGCGCGAGTTGGTTCGGGCGGGCGTGTGAGAAATCAAGTTGCCACGAACTGTCCCGGCGGCGCTCGTCGTCGCGTCCCTTGTAAAGGACCAGGCGCAGGCCAATGCCGGGCAATTTGCGCAGCTCGCCGATGAATTCGTTGAGAGACTGGGTATCGCCTTCGAAGCTGAGCCTCGTGCCCCAGTCGGGCGGCCAGTAGCTGACAATCCCATCGACGAACTTGAAGCGCTCGTCGCGAACGACCTTGCGAATCGCCTCGGCCTTCTTCGGATCATAATCCTTTGGGAATTCGATATCCCGGTGGATGGATCGACTCAGAGCGTCGCTGCTCAGAGGCGTCAGACACAGCAGTAGGAGCCAAATAAATTTTGCCGATTGCATAAAGTTCCTTTCTCGCGCAAACGCGCCCGAAGTGTTTGACGACAAGCGTGCGGAATTGCTCCGCATTCAGTGTGCTTCAGACTTCAGGTGGATCGACGGCGTCGTGGCGGCTCCGCTTGTTTAACCTCTGAAGGATCTTGGCACTTGTGAAACACAAACCCTATTCCCGCGCCCATCCCGATCCCATAACACAAACCCCAGGCAAGCTTTGCCGCCAACCCGCTCGCTCCCTTCAACAAATCATACGCCAGGGACCCCGCAAAATATCCGACCGAATGCGTGAGGAAGAGCACGGTGGCCATAAGCGGAATCCACCTTCCGGCCCGCAGCGCCAAGCCAATCACCAATGCAAACGCGACCGCTCCAGCCAGCGACCCAACCCATTCGCCAGCGCGCCCGCGCACCAGGAACCACGCCGCGCACCAACTCACCGCGTAAGCCACGAATGCTCCCGTGAAGAGAGTCGCGAACCGCGCAAACGAGAGCTGCCGCGCCAGCGACCGAAGCAAAAGTGTCCCCAGCCCAATGAACAACACCACACAAACCGAATAGAATCCCGCTTCCCCAAACGCGCGGTACATCGCCCGTCCCGCCACCGCCCAGAATCCAAACACAACGAGACTCGCCGTCGCGAACCCAGCGACGCCCAGCCCGACCGATTTACCCAGCGTCATCCGGTCGAATGTTCAGCACAGCCGGCTGCCAATGCAAGCCGCCAAAAATCGTACTACAGCAGTTTCCGGAGGAAGCGTCCGGTATGTGAAGCTCGATGGCGGGCGATCTGTTCCGGCGTGCCTGCGGCGACGACGCGGCCACCGCCGGCGCCGCCTTCGGGACCGAGGTCGATCACCCAGTCGGCTTCAGCAATGAGGTCGAGATTGTGTTCGATTACGATGACTGAATGTCCCGCATCCACCAGGCGCTGGAGCATTTCTACAAGGCGATTCACATCGCTCATGTGCAGTCCAATCGTCGGCTCTTCAAGGATGAACAGGTTGCGTTTCTGTTTCGGATCAAAAAAGGTCAGTTGCTCCTTAAGCCCCGTCAGCAGGTGTGTCACGAGTTTCACCCGTTGGGCTTCGCCACCGCTGAGCGTTGGGCTGGTCTGGCCAAGGTGCAAATAATTGAGACCGGTATCCCGCAAGGCTTCGAGCGGGCGGCGAATTTTCGGGTGTGCGCTGAAAAAGCCTAGTGCTTCCTCGACGGACATTTCGAGGACTTGCGCAATGTTTTTCCCCGCATACTCAATGTCGAGCGTTTCGCGATTGAAGCGGCAGCCGCCGCAGGTTTCGCAGCGCACGAACGCCGGCGGCAGGAAATTCATCTCCAGCTTGATCTGGCCCGCGCCTTCGCATTCGGGGCAGCGACCCTGGGCGCCGTTGAACGAAAATCGCCCCGGTCCGTAACCGCGCAAGCGCGCTTCCGGGGTCTGGGCAAAAAGCCGGCGAACATCTTCGAAGAATCCCACGTAGGTCGCGGGCGTGGACCGGGGCGTGCGGCCAATGGGAGATTGATCGACTTCGTAAACGGCCTGGATGGTCTCGAATCCCTCGAGGGCTAAATCGTTGAACCGTTGAATGGTTGAATGGTTGAATCGCAATCGTGCGCCGCGTTTGCGCTGGACAGCTTTTTCCAGAATAGGCAGCAGGCACTCGCGGATAAGCGTGCTCTTGCCCGATCCGCTCACGCCAGTCACCAAGACAAATCGATTCAATGGAAATTGTACAGTGATGTTTTTCAGGTTGTTGAGCGACGCGTCACGTAACGTGAGCCAGCCGATACGTCCGCTCTCGGAGTGCTTCTGCGTTTTGTACGGAACTGCGATTTCGTTTAACGTTGATTCCTTTGCGGGTTCAGTGGTTGAGGATGGCCGTCGAATCGTTAACTCCACCGCGCGCCGCGAGCCCCGGGTCGGGAACCGCCGCTGCTGGCGCAGACACGCGCCAGTAATCGAATCGGAGTGGCGCTGCAATTCATGGAGCGTGCCCTGGGCAACGACCTCCCCGCCGTGGACGCCCGCGCCCGGACCGAGATCGATGATATGGTCGGCGCGCCGCATCGTCTCTTCGTCATGTTCGACCACGACCAGGGTGTTGCCGCGAGCCCGCAATTGGGCGAGAGCGGCGAGGAGTTGCTCGTTATCGCGCGGGTGGAGACCTATTGTCGGCTCGTCAAGAATGTATAGCACACCCGAGAGATTTGACCCAAGCTGCGCCGCCAAACGAATGCGTTGCGCTTCTCCGCCGCTCAGGGTTGGAACGGCGCGATGGAGATGGAGATAGCCCAGCCCCACTTCATCCAGGAATTTCAAACGCTCACAGATCTCCGGCAGGATATCGCGCCCGATCCGGCTTTCGCGACCCTTAAACTTGAGCTGGCTGAAAAATCTCAACGCATCCTCCACCGGCAACGCCGTTACTCGATCAATGGTGCAACCCGAGCCACCCTCACCGCGATCCCCTCCTTCGGGGAGAAAGAGCATCCGCCTGCCAACCTCGAGGCGAACCGCGCGCGCAACCGGGTTCAATCTTGCGCCCTGGCATTCCGGACAGATCTCGCGCTGCCCTTCCTGCCACTCGAACCAGGACTCCTCGATGGCGTCCGCACGCGCCCCGCGATCTACGTCCGGGAGATAAAACAGTTCGCCAAACCCGCGACACTTCGGACACCAGCCCTGCGCGGAGTTGTAACTGAACATCTTCGGGTCGAGCGCCTCAAACGAACGGCCGCAGTTGCGGCAGGCCCGTTCCGTCGAGTGGATCGTAAGCCTCCCCGCGTTATCCAGCGCGAACAGCGTGCCGCGTCCGAGCTTCAAAGTCTCATCAACGAGTTGCTGTGACGTCTTGCCGCTGCCAGCTCTCCGTTTCCGGTCCAAGACGCCGGTCACGATCTCGACGTCGTGCTCGCGAAACCGGTCAAGTCGAAATGGCTTGCTCGTGTCGTAAATCTTTCCGTCGGCCCGAATCTCGCCATAACCGTGACGCGCGGCCCATTGCGCCACGTCACTGTGAAAACCTTTGCGATTTCTTACGACCGGCGCCAGGAGCAGCAAATCGCCGCGACGCCTTAGTTCCCTTTGAAGTTGCCGGCCGACTTCGTCGCGCGTTTGCGCGGAAACCGCTACCCCGCAGTCCGGACAATATTGAACGCCGAGCCGCGCATACAGCAGGCGAAGAAAATGGTAAATTTCGGTTACGGTCGCGACCGTGCTCTTGCCGCCCCCGCGACTCGAGCGTTGTTCAATGCTGACGGTCGGCGGCAAACCCGTTATCAGATCGACGTCCGGCCGGGCCATCTGCTCCACGAACTGCCGCGCGTACGCGTTCATTGAATCCAGAAACCGGCGCTGCCCCTCCGCAAACAACAGGTCAAATGCGAGCGTGCTTTTGCCCGACCCGCTCACCCCGGTGATGACAATGAACTTGTCGCGCGGAATCGAAACCGAGAGGTTTTTGAGATTATGCTCGCGCGCGCCAACGATGCTGATCATGTCTTCCGCGGAATTGCGCCCTGCGTGTTTGCGTACGCGCTGGACGGTTGTATCCTTGCTTCGTCGAACTGCTAACACGCCAGGGCCGGTCATCGCGCATTTATAGCACAACCTGCGGCGCGTCGCATTACAAGCGGCCTATTTTTTCCAGTGTTGCCGTCGTCGATTTTCCAGGCACAAACGGAATAATCACAATCCTGCCACCCGCCCTTTCAACAGTTTTCCGTTCATCCTGGTTGAGCGCTTCCAGCGTGTAATCGCCTCCTTTGACGTAAATGTCCGGCTGCGCGTGCGCCAGGAACCGCGTCGCCGTTTCTTCAGCGAAAATGCACACACCCGAGACGCTTTCGAGCGCCGCCAGCACAGCAGCACGATCCTGTTCGTTATGGATTGGCCGGTCGGCGCCTTTCAGCTTGCGCACCGCCTCATCGCCATTAACCCCGACCAGCAGCGCGTCACCCAGATTTCGCGCCGACTCCAGGTACGTCACATGCCCAAGGTGCAGCAGATCAAAGCAGCCGTTGGTGACCACGAGCCTGCGGCCACCAGTCCGGACGCCCTCTCGCCATTTTGGAAGATCATGCCAGGAAACGATTTTCTGCCGAAAATTCACCGTGGAAGGATGCGGAATCGCAGTTTGGATTGGCAACGCATTTCAGAGCGATTGCGGTCGGCAAGTTATGTCAATCACACAATTTTGTTTGTGTGCACGCATAGAACGCGGCGGAGCGGCAACCAAGCCGATTCAACGGTTCCAACTTGGTTCGCCGCAGCCGCGAAATTGGGACGAAAGGGGACGATTCAGACGTACAAAAGCCTAAATGCGCTCGCACCAACGACTTACGATAGCTGGTTTCCTGTGTGTCCCATTTTCAACTGCTCATTTGACTCCCCGAACCGCTGGGCTATGTTCTGCGCCCCTGTGATCTATGGCGAAACTGACCGTGAACGACATTGACGGGCGCAATAAACGCGTCTTGATGCGCGTTGATTACAACGTCCCCATCGAAGAGAAAGATGGCCAGATGGTCATCACGGATGACACGCGCATCCGGGAGACCATTCCAACGTTGGATGTGCTCATTAACAGGGGCGCCCGCATCATCCTGGCGGCGCACCTTGGCCGTCCCAAGGGCAAACGCGAACCTTCCATGTCACTGCGCCCCGTTGCGGTAAAACTTGCCGACATGATTGCGCGGCCTGTGGCTTTCCTGGACGATTGTATCGGGGACAAGGTCGAGAACACTGCCAACGCCCTTAAGCCCGGCGACATCCTGTTGCTGGAAAACGTCCGCTATTACGCGGAAGAAGAAGCCAACGACCCGGCCTTTGCGGAGAAGCTTGCCAAAATCGCGGATATTTACGTCAACGACGCTTTCGGCGCGGCTCATCGCGCCCACGCCTCAACCGAAGCCGTCGCCCGCGTCGTCGCCAAACGTGGCGGACCTTGCGTCGCCGGTCTCCTCATGGAACGCGAGCTGAAGTTCCTTGGCGAGGAGTTGCAGAATCCGCCCCGGCCTTTCGTCGTGATTCTCGGCGGGGCCAAGGTGTCGGACAAAATCAAGGTAATCGACCGTTTGCTCGACAAGGCAGACGCCATCCTGATCGGCGGCGCGATGGCGTACACCTTCAAGCTCGCGCAAGGGTTGAAAGTCGGTAAGTCGCTCGCCGAACCGGACAAAGTCAATCTTGCGCGGGAAGCGCTCGAAAAGGCTAAGCAGCGCAATGTGAAGTTCCTCTTGCCGGTGGATAACATCGTGGCCACCCCTGTCCCCACCGCCAAGCTTGATAAGAAGGGCCGGCCGGTCATGGACCTTCAAAATCCGCGGGCCCTCTCGGACCCCAACATACCTGACTCCGAGGATGGCGTTGACATCGGTCCCGCGACCATAAAAGCCTACAGCGAAGTGATTGCCGGCGCGAAAACCATTCTCTGGAACGGCCCCATGGGAATCTTCGAAGACCCGCGTTTCGCGGAAGGCACTTTCGGCGTCGCTCGGGCGGTAGCCGACGCGACCCAAAAGAACGGCGCAAAAAGCATCATTGGCGGCGGCGACAGCGTCAAAGCGCTGAACACGGCTAAACTCGGCGACAAAGTCACTTTCATGAGTACCGGCGGCGGGGCCAGTCTCGAGTTCCTCGAAGGCCTGGAACTGCCCGGCGTTGCCGCGCTCGCCGATAAGTAATAAGTAATCAGCATGGACAAGGAACGCAGACTGATCATCGCCGGCAACTGGAAGATGAACAAAACCGTCGCCGAGGCGCTCGACCTCGTGAACGGCATCAAGCGCGAAGTGGCCAGCGTCAAAGAGGTGGACATCGTCGTCTGTCCCCCTTTCACCGCCCTGAGCGAAGTCTCCAAAGCCATTCTCAATTCCAACCTTCGCCTCGGCGCCCAAAACATGAACGAGAACGGCTATGGCGCTTTCACCGGCGAGATCGCCGCCGGCATGTTGAAGGAATTTTCCGTTCGCTACGTGATTCTCGGCCATTCGGAGAGGCGCCAGTGCCAAAAGGAAACCGACCAGTTAATCTCAAAAAAGGCTCTTGCCGCCCACGGCGCGTCGTTGAAGCCGATTGTCTGCGTCGGCGAGACCCTGGCCGAGCGCGACGGCGGCCTCACCGAAAAAGTCCTGGACACGCAGGTGCGCGGCAGCCTCGCCGGCCTGAGCAAAGCGCAAATGGAAGAGACGATCATCGCCTATGAACCGGTCTGGGCCATTGGGACGGGCAAAACCGCCACCGCCGCCCAGGCCCAGGAGGCCCATGCCTTCATTCGCCGCCTCGTGGGAAAGCTGTTCGATCAAAACATTGCGCGGCGCGCGCGAATCCAATATGGTGGCAGCGTGAAGCCGTCAAACGCGCGCGAGTTGATGGGGCTTCCGGATGTGGATGGGGCGCTGGTCGGAGGTGCATCGCTCGACGATCGCAGCTTCGGGGAAATCGTGCGAAACTCAATTTGAACTTATGATTTGGATTATTGGTTTTTTAACCGCGATATTGATTATTGACTGTTTGTTTTTGATCCTGCTCGTGCTCGTGCAACTGCCCAAAAAGGAAGCCGGGCTGGGCCAGGCATTCGGCAGCGGCACCACGGACGCGCTCTTTGGCGCGGGCAGCGGCAATGCCCTCACCAAAATGACCAAATACGCCACCGGGGTGTTTTTTGTGCTGACATTATCCCTTTCCATCCTCCACGCGCAGCACACCAAGAACCGCCGCTCGGGCCTCGAAGAAGCCGTCGAAAAGGCTAATCAGTCGGAGACGGCCACCGCGCTGCCCTCGACTCCCGCTGCCACTCCAGCGGTCACATCCGCCGCTCCGGCTGCTCCCCTGACGACCAGCACAAACCTGTTGACCGCGCCCGCAGCCACCACCGGTGCGCCCGCCGCAGCGCAATCCACCAACTCGCCGGTCGAAAGGCCAAAATAGCGGATCATGATTTTCTCTCGTAACGCCCTCTGGTCATCTCGGAGGGCGTTTCGTTTTTGCCTGATCCTGCTCGTGTCCCTTGCCGCCGGCTGCACCCGCTACGCCCGGCGCGCCGACCTCGTGATTGTGAACGGCCCGGAACCGGAATCACTCGATCCCGCCATTATCACAGGACAGGCAGATGGGAGAATTGCTCTGACATTATTCGAGGGGTTGACCCGCTACAATCCAACGGATGCGACTCCCCTGCCTGGCCTCGCCGAGCGTTGGGACATCTCGCCGGACGGGCGCACCTACACATTCTACATTCGTACCAAGGCAGTCTGGTCCACAGGCGAGCCGATCACCGCCCACGATTTCGTTTATTCCTGGCGGCGCGTCCTCGACCCGCTCACCGGCGCCGACTACGCTGGTCAACTGTATTATGTGAAGGGGGCCGAGGATTATAACACCGGCAAGCACAAGGACCCGGGCCAAATCGGGGTCAGCGCTGTGAATGATAAAACCTTGCGGGTCGAGTTGGTCGATCCCACCCCCTTTTTCCTTGACCTTTGCGCGTTTCAGACCCTTGCGCCCGTGCCGCGGAACGTCATTGAGAAGCACGGTGACCGCTGGCTCATGGCCAAACCGCTTCCCGTCACCGGCGCTTATACCCTGGTGAGTTGGAGGATCAACGACCGTGTGCGCCTTCAGAAAAACCCGCTCTATTGGGACGCGGCGAACACCCATTGCGAAGTTGTGGACCTGATTCCGTGCACCGTCGCGACGACAGCGCTCAATCTCTACGAGACGGGGCAGGCCGATATTGTTTGGGACAAGGAACTGGTGCCCGTGGAACTTCTCGACAAGCTTCAAAAGCGCCCTGACTTTCACACTTATAATTATCTCGGCTCGTATTTCTATCGGTATAACCTTAACCGGAAGCCGTTCGACGACGTCCGCGTGCGCAAAGCGATGGCCCTTGCCGTGGACAAAAAGCGGCTCGTGGAGAAGATCACGCGCGCCGGCGAACAGGTCGCCTCGCACCTCGTCCCTCCCGGCGTCGCGAATTACAAGTCTCCCGAGGGGCTCGGTTACGACCCGGACCTCGCGCGCAAGCTCCTCAAAGAGGCAGGTTACGAAGGCGGCAAAGGTTTTCCCCGCGTCGATTACATGTTCAACTCGGTCAAGACGCACGAGAAGATCGCGGTCGAACTTCAGGAAATGTGGGCCCGCGAACTCGGCATCCAAATCGAACTCCGCAACCTGGAGTGGAAGGTGTTCCTGCAGGCGCAATCGCGGCTCGAGTTCGGCCTTAGCCGGAGCAGTTGGATCGGCGATTACAACGATCCAAACACGTTCCTTGACATGTTCATGAGCAACAACGGCAACAACCGCACGGGCTGGAAAAACCAGCGCTATGACGAGTTGATCCGTCAGGCCAACAGCAAGTTCGATCCAAACGAGCGGGAAAAAACCTTGCAGAAAGCCGAGATACTCCTGGTGCGCGAGGAAGTGCCGATTGTGCCGCTCTTCTTCTACGTCGGTCAGGAATTATACGACACGGCGCGATTTTCCGGAATTTATCCCAACATTCGGGCCGAACACCCCATCCGCACGATTCGCGTTCATAAACAACCGCTCGAGCAGACCAGCCTCACGGGAAAACTGGCCGCCAACGACCACGCCAGGTAGCCATGTACTTTCTCAGGCGTTTGCTCTTCCTCGTGCCGCTTGCGCTTATCATCAGCTTTCTGGCGTTCGCTTTTGTGCGTCTGATGCCCGGCGGGCCCTTTGATCGAGAGCGGGCGGCACCCTCGCCAGAGGTCAGGAAGGCAATGGAGGCCAAATACCTGCTCGACAAGCCCCTCCTGGTGCAATATTGGCACTACTTGGAGGGACTGTTGAAGGGCGACCTCGGCCCCTCAATGAAGTACCGGAACCACACGGTCAACGATATCGTGCTTCAGGGCCTGCCAATCTCGTTGACCCTAGGACTCAGCGCGTTTCTGTTTGCGCTCGGGGTGGGGATTCCACTCGGATTTTTTACGGCCGTGTATAAAGGGCGCTGGCCCGATTATACCGGGAGCTTCGTTGCTCTGCTGTTCTTTTGCGTGCCGGCGCTGGTGATTGGCCCTGTGCTGATCATGTTTTTCGCGATTAAGCTGGGGTGGTTTCCGGTCGCTTTGTGGGGCTCGCCTCTACATGTGATTCTGCCGACGGTCACTCTGGGGATTTATTTTTCCGGCCGCATTGCCCGTCTTATGCGTGAAGGCATGATGACGACGCTGAACGCCGAGTTTGTCACGACGGCACGCGCCAAGGGTCTCAATGAAACCGCAGTCCTGCTCAAGCATGCCTTTCGGCTCGGCGTCTTGCCCGTCGTGTCGTACTCCGGTCCGTTGCTTGCCGATTTGCTGACCGGATCGTTTGTGGTGGAAAGCATTTTTCAGATTCCCGGAATTGGTGTTTTCCTGGTAAACAGTCTTTTCAGTCGGGACCACACCATGACGGTTGGTTTGGTGCTGCTTTATGCCGTGCTCCTGCTTGTGCTGAACCTGATTGTGGACCTCGTGTACACAATCATCGATCCGAGGATCCGCTATGAGTGATGCCGCGGTCAGTGTAAATGCATTGTCCTTGGCTGCCGCGGACACCCGTGAGCACCTCAGCCCCAACCAGCAGGCCTGGCGGGGTTTCCGTCGCAATCGCCCCGCGATCGTCAGCAGCGCTCTGTTGGGCGTGCTCGTCTTGCTGGTGGTCCTCTGGCCTCTCTGGCGAACCTCGACGCTGTCCGATTTGGTTCCGCGAGCTTTAACCTTCTCACCGACGGAGCTTACTGACGAGCCTTTCAGCGCACCCAATCCCACGCATTGGTTGGGCACTGACGCAAACGGGCGCGACATCCTCAGCCGGATGTTTTATGGAGCACGCATTTCGCTCGTGGTCGGACTTGTGGGAGCAGGGGTAAGCCTGGTTATCGGTGTGCTCTGGGGTGCGGTTGCCGGTTATGTCGGCGGGCGGGTGGATAACGTAATGATGCGGATTGTGGACATTCTGTACTGCCTTCCCTCGATTATTTTCGTTGTGCTGCTTATGGCGCTGGTGGAGAACCAGTTTCGAGCGTGGCTGTCCGGAACGTTCAGCCCTCAATTGGGTGGACTGGCACGCATGCTTTTGCTGTTCATCGGCTTGGGAGCGGTGTCGTGGTTGACCATGGCGCGCATCGTCCGGGGGCAGGTGTTATCACTGCGCACGCGGCAGTTTGTGCATGCATCTCGCTCCCTCGGAGCCGGGACAGCTCGAATCCTGCGCCGTCACATTCTGCCTAACGTTTACGGGATCATCATCGTGTATGTCACCCTTACGATCCCGTCGATCATCCTGTATGAATCTTTCCTGAGCTTTCTCGGGCTTGGAATCCGGCCGCCTCAAGCAAGTCTTGGTTGGCTGATCTCGGAAGGCGCTTTGCAGATCAACCCTATTCGTATCTACTGGTGGATGATTCTGTATCCCGCCGGACTCCTCGGTCTTACGCTCCTTGCTCTGAATTTTGTTGGCGACGGCTTGCGCGACGCCTGGGACCCGCGGACTAAGGAGTAGAGGCGGGTGAAGCGAATCGAACCCTCGTGACGCTCCCGCTTGGCAATGGCGATGGCCATCGATAGGCTCAAATCATGAGTCATTCCCGACGGAAGCGTCTCCTGGCGTACAGTCTTGTGGGACCGTGCCTGGTCTTCGCCAGTTGCCAAGCGCCGCAAACTGCGTCCAGCACTGTGGGAACCGTTGCTGCGGAGGTGAGCGCGAGGCCCGGCATCAACGACGAATTCCTCAAACCAAGCCTGAACCTGACGCAGTGGGTCGAGCGATTCGAGCGCGAAGGTCGCGAGATCTTCACCGAGCGCGAGAAAATCGCGGCTGCGGCGAAAGTCCAAAGCGGGATGGCAGTAGCCGATGTCGGCGCAGGCACGGGATTATTCATTCCGTTGCTCTCGCAAGCGGCGGGTCCGAAGGGCAAGGTTTACGCCGTGGACATCGCGAAGGATTTTCTGGCGCACATCGACCAGCGGGCCGCCGCGGCAGGCTTGAACAATGTCAAGACCGTCCTGTGCACGGAGCGCTCCGTGGAACTGCCGCCCAACTCCATCGACCTCGCCTTCATCTGCGACACCTATCATCACTTCGAGTATCCTCGGAGCACGATGGCCTCGCTGCACCGCGCGTTGCGCCCCGGCGGCGCTGTGGTGCTTGTGGAATTCAAGCGCATTCAGGGTAAGAGCTCCGACTGGGTGATGGACCACGTGCGCGCGGGACAGGAAGTGTTCACAGCCGAAATCGAAGCCGCCGGGTTCAAGCAGGCCGAGCAGATTGATTTCCTGAAAGACAATTACATCCTCCGCTTCAAGAAAGTGAAACTGTGATGAGCCGCGCAGTCCGCATCTGCCTCGCGTTCCAGTTCGCGTTGCTGGCGCTGCAACCCGCGGCCGCGCTGGCCGCGGACATCCCCGCCGCAGATCCGTTCGCCGCCGCGCGCAAGCGCATGGTTGAGCAACAGCTCACGGCCCCCGGGCGTGACGTCACCAACCGCCGCGTGCTCGCCGCCATGGGCAAGGTGCCCCGCCACGAGTTGGTGCCGGCCGAACTTCGCGGCCTCGCGTATGCCGACCAGCCTTTATTCATCGGGCACGGCCAAACAATCTCTCAACCGTTCATCGTCGCGTTCATGACCGACAAGCTCAATCCCAAGCCGACGGATCGCGTACTGGAGATCGGAACCGGCTCGGGTTACCAGGCCGCCGTACTGTCCGAACTCGTGGCTCAGGTTTACACGATCGAGATCATCGAACCGCTGGCCCACCGGGCCGAAGCCGACTTGAAACGCCTGGGCTGCACGAATGTTTTCGTGCGCGCCGGCGACGGTTATAAAGGCTGGCCCGAAGCGGCGCCGTTCGACGCCATCATTGTTACCTGTGCGCCGGACCGCGTCCCGCAGCCGCTCGTGGACCAGTTGAAGCAAGGCGGCCGCATGGTTATTCCGGTCGGACCTCTCTATGACCAGAATCTGTATCTCCTGGAGAAAAGCGGATCGAAGGTAAAGCGGACTGCGATTCTGCCAGTGCTGTTCGTACCAATGACAGGCGGACAAGGGAAGCCGTGAGCAACGCGCCGGCGTCAGGGTCGCCGCCGCGACAACTTGGCCTGCTTAGCGCGACGGCGCTGGTCGTGGCCAGCATGATCGGGACAGGCGTTTTCACCACGAGTGGTTTTCTGCTTCGTGATCTCGGTTCGCCACCGCGCGTCTTGCTGGCCTGGTTGATCGGCGGGTTCGTGGCTGGGTGCGGGGCGCTGTGTTATGGAGCGCTGGGCCGGCACCTGCCTGAGTCGGGGGGTGAATATCTCTTTCTCTCGCGCATACTTCATCCGGCGGCAGGCTGCGTCGCTGGTTGGATTTCGCTCCTCGTCGGGTTCTCGGCGCCATTGACGGCGGCCGCCTATGGTTTCGGCGAATACGTAAAACCATGGCTGCCCGGGTGGCCACCGCAGGTGACCGGCTCGATGTTGCTCGTGCTCTTTTGCGCGCTGCACTCCCTTCACGTCTCTGGCGGAGCCTCTGTGCAAAACTTCACGGTGGCGTTGAAGCTGGCGTTGATCCTCCTGTTCGTTGGATTCGGCTTCAGCCGGCTGCCGGCGCCGGTTTCAGCCGCGCCCGCGCCGGATTTTTCCACAGGCGCGTTTGCTGTGGCTCTCGTTTGGGTTTCCTTCAGTTACTCCGGCTGGAACGCCGCCGTCTATATAGGCGGGGAAATCCGCGACCCGCAACGCAACCTGCCGCGCTCCTTGCTGTTGGGCACAGGAGTGGTCGCGCTCCTTTATCTTGCCCTCAACGTGGTGTTCCTCTTCTCGACCGCACCGGCGCAACTGGCCGGCAGACTCGAGATCGGCCGCATCGCCGCCCACGCCCTCGGCGGACCCGCCTGGGCCGACGCTGTCACTGGTCTCGTCGCTTTGGCGCTCATCACCTCCGTCTCTTCGATGATGATGGCGGGTCCGCGCGTGTATGCGCGGATGGCCGCCGATGGTTATCTCCCCCGCTGGCTGCTCACGGACCGTGGCCCGCCGTGGCGTGCTGTGCTCTTTCAGTGCGTCGTAGCGCTGGGGATGTTGTGGAGCGCCACCTACGATCGTTTGCTGACCTACATCGGATTCACGCTCAGCCTGAGCACGGCCACCACCGTGGTCGGCTTGATCGTATTACGTCGTCGCGAGGGGACACGCCTCACGGTGCCGGGCTGGCCCTGGGTGCCGGCGTTGTTCCTGTTGGCGGTTCTGTGGATGGCCTCCTTCAGCATAGCCCGACGGCCGCTCGAAAGCCTGGCCGGGCTCGCCACTATCGCCCTGGGATGGGCCGCCTGGCGCGCGAGGCGACGGGATGCGGGCATGACCGCTGCGCCCCGGTGAAAGTTCAATCGCGGAAGCTCAATTGCAATTCGTAAAGCCGCAGTGGATCTACCGCACGCTCGAGCGATAGAAACGCGACGCCAGGGCTGCCGGCTGGTCGATTCGATCGAGTGCTCCCTGGCGCTCCTTTCAGCCTTTCGCCTTAGCTCGCCGCTCACTTTAACCTTTAGCCTTTCGCCTTCAGCCCTTAGCCTTTTTCTCGCATGCCTTTCGATGATCCAGACAATCCGCTGGCGCTTGAAATCCGGCAAGAGACCGCGGCTGCCCATTTCGCCGCCTGCAGAAAAATGGTCGATTCCCTTGAGACGCTGAAGGCGTTCGATCATGCCGTGCCTTCAGCGGCTCGGGACAACGAGCGACTCACGCGCAGGTCTGAACTGCTTGAAGACGCTGCCGAACGGGTTTATTTCGTCGTCATCCAACGCGACGCAATGAAACTTTCCTGGTACGAAGAATTCTTCGAACGTTACGAAGTCCCAGACGAGGTCAGAATGCGCCTGGGAGCTCGGCGGCGGAAGTGACGGAGACGTTCCTTCGTGCTTCGTGAACTTGTCATGCGACTTCGCCACACACTCAATTTCACGGCATTGGCGGCGCTGGCGGCCTGTTCGAATGATTCCGGCAGCGGAACCGTCACGGATTCAAACCGGATTGGTTTCTCATCGAAAAAGTGGCTTGATGTTGTGGTCGCCAGCCACGAGGGCCTTCAAGTTTGGTTTGCGCAGGGACAAGGCCAGTTCCAGGCGAGCGAACAGGGTTTTCTGACGTTGCCGAGCACCACTGGCGTTGCCCTCGGGGATCTGGATGGCGATGGCGATCTCGATATGTTCGTCTCTCGCTATGAGAAGAATCCCAACCAGGTTTGGTTCAATGGTGGCGCAGGACGTTTCCGAAATTCCGGTCAATCTCTGGGGCAAGCTGAGAGCTGGCGCGTGTCGCTCGGTGATCTCGATCGGGACGGCGACCTGGACGCTTTCGCGATCGGCACTTTCGACACCTTCACCAGTCCTGGCGTAGTGCAACCGCACGAAGTGTGGCTCAATGACAGCAAGGGAATTTTTACCCACAGCGGGCAGCGGCTGGGCGGGACCGGCGGCTACGACGCCTGCTTGATCGACCTCGATACAGACGGCGATCTGGACGCGGCGGTTGTCGAGCGCAGCGGGATCGCCCTCTGGATTAACGACGGGAAGGCTTCCTTTAGCGAGCGCGGGTCGCGGTTGAGCGATCGAGCGGAAGCGGATTGCCGCGGCCTGGCGGTCGGCGACCTGGATCGGGACGGGGACATCGACATTGTCCTTACCCGCCTCAGCCAATGCGAAGTCTGGCTCAATCGCGGCGAGGGCCGGTTCGACCTGGGACCGGTTTTCGCCGGGAATTTTCAATCGATCTCCGTCGCTCTGGGCGATCTGGACAGGGATGGTGACCTCGACGCTTACCTGGGCACCAGCGCAGAGCATCCGAATCGCGTGCTGTTGAATAACGGCACCGGTCAATTTACGGACACGAGCCAGACCCTGCCCGCTGGCCACACTCTGGACGTCGCATTGGTTGACTGCGATGGAGACGGCGACCTGGACGCGATTCAAGCCAACCGCAACAGTCCCAATCGGCTTCTGCTTAACGACGGAAGAGGCTACTTCAGAGACAGCGGTCGCAATCTGGGCAATTGGATGGGCCGTTGGAAAAGCCGACGCCTCGCGATTGGCTCCCTACGATGACCGCTTCGCGTCTTGGCGCCTTTGTTGTTTGCGTTGTTTGCTCGTGCCGCCCTTCGTCCTTGAGCCGCCAACTCATCCGGTGCATTATCCCTTCGCCGCTAACTTTCAGTTCAACGCTATTCCTGAGCCCTCCACCTGGGCATTGCTCTGCGTCGGGTTCGCAGTGTCACTGGTGCGGTGGACCCGCAGATCCCTCGGCAAGCGGAGCAACGAATCAGGCTGACCTGAACAAGGAGTAGCGGAGAGACCAGCGGTTCGTGCGCAAGGCCAGGAGCAGGACGCCCATAAGCACGAGGAACGCGTTTTCGAGCAGTTTGTAGCAGATGACGACTTCCCCCGCGCCGCAGCCGCAATCGAACTTGATCGCGCAGAACGGGATCTGGCTGGCTTCGTGGATGTTCCAGGCGCGTTGGGCCACTATGAGCGAGAACGGCACCAGCATGAACAGCGACATCAGGGCTGTCCCGCGAACCCATACGCCGGCGAGCAGCAAGACGCCGCAGAAAATCTCAAACCAGGGCAAGCCTATCGCGACGAAGTTCAGGATGACGTGGTCGTGAACGAGTTCGTACTGGCGGAGAAGCTTCAGGAAATCCGCCGGATGAAGGGCCTTGCTAGTGCCCAGGTAAATGAACGACGACGCCAATACGCATCGGGCGAAAAGCCCAACCAGGTCGCGCCCCCAGCAGCGCTTTTCAGGTGAGCCCCATGGATTCGCGGCGTTGCTCTTCGAATCCTTCACGTCAATGATCGATTTTTCCATGCTCGTCATTGGCGCAGGTTCCCACTTTTGCGCGCGCCGAGTTCGACGGGAAAGCCGTTGGTTTTCCAATCATTAATCCCACCGGCGTACACCACCAACCGCTCTGCCGGGATGCCCGCGTCACGCAGAGCCGAAGCGGCAAACTCGCTGTCCTCGCAATTACCACCTGTACAATACACCACAATTTTCATCGCGCTCAGGCAAGCGGGCAGCACTTCGGCCAAATAGCGCTCGGGATAGTACCGGTCGAACTGGTACGCGCCGGGGATGTGGCCCTCCTGATAATGCCGATCGTCGCGCGCATCGATGAACACAGTCAGTTCCTGGCTGTACTTAGGATCTTCGAAGAGCTGTTTCGCTTCAGCCACATCGATGGGCTGGAGACCTTTGGACCGGAGGCGATCCAAAACCGCCTGGATCGAAGTCGCTGTCTGATTGGTTGGGTTGGGCGTGACGATCGTGTTCGCGTTCGTTCCAGAAACGTTTACAGGCGGCGTGGTGGTTGCCGGAAAGTAGTTGCGCGTCAGTGAAAGGCCACGCGGGGAAAGCCGATTGGCGCCGAAGGCGAACACAAGGCCCAAGACGGTGACCAGCAAGGCCTCCAGCAGAGTGCGTTTAAGAGGACCGCTCATGTGCGCGCGCAAGATGCGCAATAATGAAATGCCGATCTATTCGTCTCCAACCCGTGCCTGATTCGACCTAGTGAGTCACTTGCCGCCGGGCAAGGCCGCCGTGGTCTTCGCTGGTATCGTCGGCAGCGCGGAGACCTTTGATGGCGTGAATGGCGCGGGCGCAGCGATCTGGTAAATCGGCACCTGGATAAGCGCGAACCTAGGATGGTTGGACTTGACCGACAGCTCGTATTTCTGCTCGGGCTTGATTTCAAGGCCGGCGGGGAAGGTCACCGCCAGCGCAAACATTTTTCCCGGCGCGACTTCGTTGAGGCGCACTTCAGCACCGGGCACGTTCACTTTCGGCTCTGACAAAGCCAGCGCTTCCGCGGTGTTGGCGCGAATCATCACGTCGCGGCGCAGGCTGTTTGTCAGCGCGCCTGACTGCAGAACGATCTGATTCGGCGAGAAGGTCACCGGCTCCTGGACCATTACGTAAGCCGTGACGTTGATTACCGGCAGGTTGGTCGATGATGTTTTGACAGAGATCGGCGCGAACGTGCTCAGCGCCTTGAACGGCGGAATCGCCGTGACGTGCAATTCAAATTCCTTGCCTTCCTTGATGGTCTTGAGTTCGGCCTTAAACGCGCTATTTGTGCATTGAAGGTCCGACAGCGACAGGGGCTTCTCGACGTTATTGACGATGCGAATGACTCTGGTTTCGTTGGTCCGCGTGTCGCTGTTGACGTTGAAAACGGCCATTGTTGGCGTGACGTCAATTGCTTTCCAGACATTCGCTGTGATCTGCAGGACGACATTCGACTGGCGAGGATCGTTGCACGTTATGGTTGCGGACTTGGTGACTGTTCCGCCGAAATTCGCCGAGTTAAACTGAAGCGGGATGATTCCGGTTTTGCCCGGCTCCACCTTTTTATCCCACGCTCCAGCAGTCGTACAGCCGCAACCGGGCCGCACGTCGAGAATCTCCAGGGTGGCGTTTCCCGTGTTGGTGAAAATGAATTCGTGTTTGGCGACTGTCCCGGAGTCGATCTTGCCAAAATTCCATATGTTCGTCTCGAACTGAATCCGTGGTCCAGAGATCTCCTTTTCGGCCACCGTCGGCGCAGTTGCGGCTGGAGTGGTGGCGGCCGGAGCAGGAGCCACAGGTTTGGTTTCGGCGAAGGAAGTAAAACTTCCGAGCGCGCCCGCGAGCATACAAATTGAAAGAGAGCTTGGCTTCATAACGTGAATCGTCAACCGGTATTGTCTCATATTTCGGCAAATCGTCCAGCAACTTTAGTCGAATTTTTCGTAGGAAACGCGGCCAAGAAGCGACCCTTAAGCCGGCTTGGTTT
This sequence comes from Limisphaerales bacterium, assembly GCA_022616725.1. Classification (GTDB taxonomy): domain Bacteria; phylum Verrucomicrobiota; class Verrucomicrobiia; order Limisphaerales; family JAKEEH01; genus JAKEEH01. The sequence continues at coordinate 29,619 of JAKEEH010000172.1, forward strand.
TTCGCCCCGAAAATACTGTCCAAGCTGCTGTATATAAACGCTGTAAATGCCTGATTTCCAAGCACTTACATTGTTCTAGCCTCACAATGCCGTGGCCGGCAGGCGTTTCGTCAGTAAATCGATGGCCTGCTGGAGAGCCTGCTGCGCGGCGGGTTGCGAAGTTACTTCCCGCAATTGATTGATAAAGGCGATACGCTGGTTGATCTGTTCCTGCGTCAGTGTCGAGGACGTAAACGCGCTGTAAAAAGTCTGATTACCGGACCTGATATGGGCCGTACTGACATCGCCGGGATGCGCGCGGCCGTCCGGAGCAAATGCCGAGTTCTGAAACTGATACTCGTTTCCGGCCAGGCTGCTGACGAGAAACGGCCAAACACTCGCGGGAATCGCGTTAGCCTGGGCTTGCGCGACCAAAGCCGATTGCGCCTGGGCGTTGTTACCGGAAACCTGGGCGAGCAGTTGGAGAGCCGTTGAGCTCATCGGGCCATTAGCTTCCGCCATTCGGGCCAGCAATGGAATCCCGGCGCCGTCGGGCAGATAAGCCAAGGCAATAGCGGAGTAATACTCCCAGTGGCTGGCGGCACGCTCCAGGTCGGTGACAACTTCACTTCCGCCGTAAGTCTGCAGCACTTCGAAGAGGGGCGCGACATCGACGTCCGGCAGTCTCCCGTTGGCTGCCATGCCCAGGACATCGCGGGCGGCATTCAAGACGTCCTGGCGATGCCACTCAGGCGCCAGCTTTTCGAGACTGCGACCCAACAACGCGACTTCGCGCGGATCGGCCGTATTCTGGAGGGCCTGAAGGGAAGCCATGACTGCCTCGGGTCCGCCGATGCGAACCAAAGCGTCGAACATCGCTTCGCGCGCCGAACTGAAACCGATGAGTTCCTTGCCCGCGCGACCAAACTGCACGTCCGTGTTGGTTTGAAGAAACTCCGCGATCCCTGCGACGCCATCAGCCCGTTGCGCAACCAGTTCATCGAAATTCTTTCTCCATTGCTCCGCCTCTTCGGCCGTCAGGGCAACACTGGATCTATCCAATCGGCAAAGGCTCTTGACCAACTGCTGCGCGTAGGGCGTCGCTTGCGGGAGCGAGTTTGCCAGTTGGGAAGAACGTGAACGCGGCAGCGCCAGAGCCTGACCTTGCAAAGCCGGGTCCGGCGAAGGAGCCGAATCTGAATGACCGAGGACCTGCTCGGGTTCCGGCACCGCACTTGAAGGAGCTTGCGAGGAAGTTGTGACTTTATCGGATGCTTTCCAGCGCAGGCACAGGGCGGCGATAGCACACAAAAGCACCAAGCTGCAGACTACGACGACCCACCGCCGAGGACCGGGACTGTTATGTTCAATCGGTTGCATACCAAGGGCCCTACACTGCAGGGCATTCAGAATGGTATATCAGCCACCTTTGGAATGCTAGAGTCATTAGCGCTTCAAACGAAAGTATCGCACTGGTTGATCTGCCACATAGCTGATCGTGTTTCGACCGTCATCGCTCATCACATTTCCAGGGGCTGGTGACCATCGGACAGGAGGGGCGAGGCTATCAGTCTGCTCAAGTGCATATGGTTCACAGGTTACCGGCCACGTGAGCACGATATTCGCGGCGTTGCGCGCGATCGACAGGCTCGGCACGGGTTCGGAAACCGAAACGATAACCAGGAATGCGCAACTGTTTGTGTTTCCGCTTGCATCCGTCGCGGTGCAAGTGACCGTGTTGGTCCCCACTGCGAAATTCGACCCACTGGCTGGCTCACAGGCAACAAGCACGCCGGAACAGTTGTCGCTCGCGATAGCTTCGAAAGTTACTGTGCGCGTGCAGGAGCTGGTGGCGTTTGTTACGATGTTGGCCGGACAGCCGATTGACGGCGGTTGCGTGTCATTGATCGTCACCGTGAAGCTGCACTCTGCCGTGTTACCGGACGCGTCGGTCGCGGTGCAATCCACGGTCGTGACTCCTTTGGCAAAGGTTCCGCCGGAAGGGG
>JAKEEH010000173.1 GCA_022616725.1 Limisphaerales bacterium
ACCTCGGCAAGGAACTGACGGCGAGAACGCAGAGTATTCATACTTACCTCCGGTTTAGAAACCCTTATGGGTCATTGTTTATTGGTACGCATATCGCCTGGACACGTCAAGCCTGGAGAAATATTCGAAAACCCTGCCGGTACGGAGCGCGCATCCAAGATTTGCTTGCAAGCCGCCTCAGAATTGTGTTGGATACTCGCGTTCCCACGCAGTTAGTGAACTGTGAACCTGAAGTGAATCCTTATGAAACGAACAATTCTGTCAAGCCTCGCCGTTTTAATGACCGCAGCAGTCGTTCGCACCCATGCTGCCAATATCATTTGGGTGACTTTCCACTCCGATGATAACACCCCTTCGACTGCGGCCGCGAGTGCTGGATTTACCAACGCGCCTGACGCCGGCTATACCCAGCTTTTGCGAGATAACGGGCACACCGTGACCCGCTATCTCACCAGGGACATTCCCGAGGCAAACGTGCTCAACGCAGCCGACCTGGTTATCATCAGCCGCTCTGTTCCCAGCGGTAATTATGAGCTCGACGCCGAAACGGCGGCCTGGAACGGCATCACAGCGCCAACCATGATTCTTGGCGGATATGTTCTGAGGAACAACCGCCTCGGTTTCACAACAGGAACGACGATCCCGGATGTAAACAGCAATCCGGTGCGGCTTACCGTCAATTACCCGAAGAATCCCATCTTCGCCGGGATCGCACTGGACGCCAACCGGTTGATGGTTAATCCCTATGCGAACATTGTGACCCACACCAACTTTACGCAGCGCGGCATTTCGGTAAATACATCGCCCGTTGCCGGCGGCGGCACAGTGCTGGCGACCGTCGGGACGCCCGGCGATGCCGCCCTCGGTGGGATGATCATCGCGGAGTGGCAGAAGGGCGCAATCATGGGCACCACGCCCGCCGATATCCTTGGGGGTCCACGACTGGTCTTTCTGACCGGCAGCCGTGAATCTTCTGGTCTGACGGCCGAAGGCGCTGGCATTTACGATTTGAACCCGGATGGCGCGCAGATGTTCCTGAACGCGGTGGCTTACATGGCCGCAGGCGGCCGCGGTGGGCGATCAGTGACCGTTACTACGACCGACAACGAGAATCCTGCCGCGGGCCAGACTTCGCTGCTGCAGGCAATCACGGACCTGCAGGAAGGGGACACGATTCGGTTCAACATTTCAGGGGCTGGACCCCACATGATCGTCACGCCCATCGGGGGCTACCCAATGATCACAGCAAACAATGTGACCATCGACGGCTACTCGCAGCCCGGCAGTTCGCCGAACACTAATTCGATTCTTGGCGGCAATAATGCGCAACTCCGGATCGTGCTTGATTCGACCGGCACCGACTCGGCGCCCAACCCGGACCCAAGTTTCCCGAACCGGCCACTACGGCGTTCGACGAGGCTGGATTTCCCCATGGAGGTCGGGAACACCGGCTACGGGGAAACCGAAAATGGTATACTGGCCGTTTATCAAGCCGATAATGTGACTATCCGCGGCCTGAGCTTTATCGCACGCCACACTGCGGGAGACGAAAACGATCCCGCAATCTATTGCGTGGCGCTCGTGAGAGAGGCCACGAATGCTCATGTCAACGGTTGCTGGTTTGGACTGCCGCCTGGTGGCTCCACCATGGCCGATGTCAAACCGGCTGCCTCGGCGATTGCAGCGTTTCGCTGGCGAATTCCCGTGGACGTGTTTTCCGAAGGGTTGCGCGCCGGCACGGACGGCGACGGGGTTAACGATCGCGCCGAGTTTAATGTCTGCACTGGCTCACGCATTAATTTCGCCCTCGAACTACCGCGCGCAAAAGTCTCCGGCAATTACGTCAACGTCTTCCCCAACGGCCTGACCTTCGTGGACATCGACGACATTTATGCGCAACTAACGGCTATCGGTGGCGGTGAAAGCGTCGAGTTTCTCGAGAATGGCCGCATCACAACCGATTCGGTGATTGGGACCGACGGCGACGGCGTCAGCGACTCGGATGAGCGCAATATCGTCGGCCATAGCGTCTATGACGTGCACGTCGAGTTCTACACCAGCGCTACCAATGCCGTGATCGCCGGCAACTATTTCGGTGTCGGCATCAACGGGACCACTCCGGCGCCCGTATCCACAAACGCAGCCCCTAACTTCGTGGCTGTACCCGGTAGTTCGACGGGCATTCGAATTGGTTCGAACGGCGATGGCGTCAGCGATGATCTGGAAGGCAACCTCATCGTCAACAGTCCCGGCTCGACGTTCTCCGGCAATGCGAATGTTCCAACAGTCGTGCGTCGCAACACGCTCCGGAACAACAATTATCAGGGCATTCCTTTTTCGGCGGTAGGCACGATCAATCCGCCGATGCTGACCACCATCTCGAATAATGTTCTCTATGGCATGTACGATGGCCTTTTCGGGGACTACACAACCGCGTTTATTGACCTGTTCACGGCCGATCCGGCCGCGCTGGCGAACACCAATTTCTGGCCAGTGCCGCTCGTCCATTCATCCCAACACCTCGCCACATTTACCGACAACGGACCGCAGGACCTCGACCCTGCCGTGGGCAGCTTCGCGTTTGATGTGAGTTCCCTTAACCTGGCGGACAGCACGTATGTGGCTGTCGCCATCACCTATTCGACCGAGGCGAACGCGTCCAACGCATCAACGGCGACGACCGGGCCGACCTCGAACCCGATCTCCCGCCGGCCAGCGCTGAAGATCGAGCGCATTGCCGACAAGGTATATCTGTCCTGGCTCGCGAAGGAAGGTACCTTCCTCGTGCAACAACAGGCTGGTACTGGGTTCGATCCAAATATGTGGCTTGAACTTCCGGCACCTACGCACACAGGGGGCCGCAACATCAACGAAGTGGTCTTTGACCCGTTTTTCGTGCAGTATTTCTACCGGCTGATATCCCAGTGATGGACAACCCCTGTGGCAGCCGGGCGCGCTCAAACGCCCCGCTTGCCACGAGGGTGGCCAGCTTCACTTTCCTGAAACCGCCAGCCGCATCTGGCGGTCTAACTTTTTGGGCTTGGACCCTGCCCCGGAGGGTTGCAAGAAACATGGTGCGCGGTGGGTTGTGACCGGGTATTCTGAGGCATTGATGAACAGGTGGTTCAAGGGTTTGTTAGCGTGGATCGCCCTGGCTGCTGCTGCGGCGGCCAGCGAGGGCGGGGGCACACGCTTCCACAAGGAGATCCGGCCTCTGCTCGAACAGTATTGCTGGGATTGTCACGGCGATGGCATGGACAAGGGGAACGTTACGTTCGACCAGTTCAAGTCCGACGCCGAGTTGCTTGGCAATCGCGACCTCTGGCTGGCGGTCCTCAAGAACACGCGCGCGGGCCTTATGCCCCCCGCCAAGAAACCGCGCCCGCCCGCCATCGAGCAAGGGAAACTCGAGTCGTGGATCAAACAGGACGTGTTCGAGATCGATCCCCAAAATCCCGATCCGGGGCGCGTCACTATTCGGCGGCTGAACCGGACCGAGTACCGAAATACCATCCGCGATTTGATGGGCATCGATTTCAAGGCCGACGACGAATTCCCCCCGGACGATACCGGTTACGGATTCGACAATATCGGCGACGTGCTCACCGTCTCGCCGTTGCTCCTGGAAAAGTATATGCAGGCGGCAGACACGATTGTGGCGAATGCCGTGCCAACGAATTCGCTCGTACTGCCGGAAAAGGTGGTCAACAGCTCGCAGTTTCGCGATGGCGAGGCCAATGGCGAGTCGCTGACGTTTTACAAGGCGGCCAAGGTCTCGCAAAAATTCGATGCGCCGCATGCGGGTGATTACCGCGTTTTTGTCGATCTGATCGTCAACGGCGCGTTCGACTTCGACCCGGGCAAATGTCAGGTCGTCTTTGCAATCGACGGCGAGGAGCGGTTCAAGAAGGAGTTCGGCTGGGAGGCCGGCAAGAAATTCAGCTTTGACTTCTCCGAAAAGTGGCAGCCCGGCGAGCGTGAACTAGCTTTTGAGTTAAAGCCCCTGACGCCACCAGAGGAAAAGAAGACGTTTGTCAATTTGCGCATTGACTCCGTCCGCGTGCAGGGGCCGCTCGACCGAAAACACTGGACTCACCCCAAAAACTTTGACCGCTTCTTTGGAAAAGAGGACCCAAAGAAACCGGAAGATCGGCGGAAATATGCCAGAGAAATACTGGGGGCGTTCGCTCGCAAGGCCTATCGCCGCCCGGTGGATGATCGCACCGTGGAGCGGCTGGTCGCCATCGCGCAAGACGCCTACAGCAAGCCGGACAAGACGTTCGAGGAAGGCATTGGACGCGCCATGGTCGCAGTGCTCGCGTCGCCGCGTTTCGTTTTCCGCGTCGAGGAATCCGCCCCTTCGCCGGCGCGCGAGAAGTATCCTGCGATAGACGAATACGCGCTGGCCTCGCGCCTTTCTTACTTCCTCTGGTCCACGACTCCCGACGCCGAGTTACTCTCCCTTGCTGAGCGCGGCCGGCTTCGCAAGAGCCTCGATTCTCAGGTCAAGCGTATGCTGGCCGATCGCCGAGCCAATGCGCTGGTCGAAAACTTCACCGGCCAATGGCTGCAGGTGCGCGATGTGGATGGGATCGATATCAACGCCCGCATCGTCGTGGCTCGCGATGCGCCCGGCGGCGGCGAGTTTCGGCGACGGAGTGAGCGCTTTCGGCAGTTGCGGGATCGAGAGGACCGGCCCGACTTCACGCCGGAGGAACGGCGTGAGTTGGAACAGTTTCGCGAGCAATTTCGACGCTTGCGTGAGCGTCCCAACATCGAGCTCGACGGCGAGCTGCGGCGGGCCATGCGCCGCGAGACAGAGATGTCGTTCGCTCACGTCATGCGCGAAGACCGCAGCGTGATAGAACTCATTGAGAGCGATTACACGTTTTTGAACGAGCGGCTTGCACGGCATTACGCATTGACAAATCTCGATGTGAAGGGGCCGGAAATGCGCCTGGTTAACCTGCCTGAGGACAGCCCCCGCGGCGGCGTTCTAACGCAGGGTTCGATGCTGATCGTCACTTCTAATCCGACCCGGACTTCGCCAGTGAAGCGTGGGTTGTTCATTCTCGAGAACATTCTGGGCACGCCGCCGCCCCCGCCGCCGCCCGACGTGCCCGATCTCGAAGAGGCCGTCAGAGAATTTAAAGACCGCGAGCCAACGTTGCGGGAAGCGCTGGAACTTCATCGCAGCAAGCCGCTCTGCAACTCGTGTCACAACCGCATGGACCCGCTGGGCCTGGCGCTGGAGAATTTCAACGCCCTCGGCATGTGGCGTGACAAGGAACGCAACCAACCCATCGAGATCAATGGCAAATTGATCACTGGCGAGGCTTTCAGCGGCGTCCGCGGCCTCAAACGGATCATCGCAACCGAGCGCCGGCTGGACTACTATCGGTGCCTGACTGAGAAACTCCTGACCTACGCTTTGGGACGCGGCCTGGAGTATTACGATGTGCACACGCTGGACCAAATCATTGCCCGGCTGGAGGCCGAGCAGGGCCGCTTCTCGGCCTTGTTGATGGGAATTGTCGAATCCGCGCCTTTCCAAAAACGTCGAAATCCAGTGGCCGGGCAGACTGCCCGCACTGATGGATGAAGGGAACTGCTATGACTATGAATCGACTGCCTCCGCAAGAAGCCGCCGCTCAGCGCTTTCTTAGCCTGAACCGCCGCCGTTTCCTGAAAGGACTTGGCGCTTGCCTTGCCTTGCCAGCCTTTGAATCACTCCGGCCGCTTACGGCTCTGGCCGGCGATTCGGCCAAAACCGCCGCTGCGGCGCCGCACCGCATGGCATTCCTTTACTTTCCCAATGGCGCGCATCAGGGCTATTGGTGGCCGAAAGGCGAAGGGAAGGATTTCGAGTTCAACCAGACGATGCAGCCGCTGGAAAAGCTCAGGAGCAAGGTGCAGATCCTTGGCGGCCTCGACCATCGTCACGCCACTCCCGGCCCGGACGGCGCCGGCGATCACGCTCGCGCCAACGGCACGTTCTTAACGGGTGTGCGCGTCAAAAAGACCGCGGGCGGCGATATTAAGGCAGGCGTTTCAATCGACCAAGTGGTCGCGCAGCAGGTTGGGCACGTCACCCGTTTCCCGTCCCTGGAACTTTCGTGCGACGCAATTCGGAAATCCGGCAATTGCGACTCGGGTTACTCGTGCGCCTATCAATTCAATCTCGCCTGGCGCACGCCGACGACACCGGTCGCGCCGGAACCGAACCCGCGGCTCGTTTTTGAACGCCTCTTCGGCTCCGGCCCCGCTGGCCAACGGGCCGAGCACCTGAGAATGCGGCAGCAACAGCAGCGCTCGATCCTCGACTTTGTCCTTGAGGACGCGAACAGCCTGCAGCGGCAGCTCACGAGCCGTGACAAGCAGAAACTTGACGAGTACCTGACCAGCGTCCGTGAAATCGAGCAGCGCATCGAACGCGCCGAGCGTTTTGGCGCCCCGCCCGATCCCGCAGTGGCCACGCCGGCTGGCATCCCGCCGAGCTTTCAGGAGCACATGCGGATCATGTTCGAGATGCTGACGCTGGCTTTTCAAACTGACTCCACGCGGATTGCGACACTCTTGCTGGCCCATGACGGCAGCAATCGCGCTTTCCCGGACATCGGCATTCCAGAGGGGCATCATTACCTCTCGCACCATCGCAACAATGAAGGGATGATGGAAAAGATCGGCAGGATCGACCAGTGGTACATGCAGCAGTTTGCCTGGTTCCTCGACAAACTCGACCAGACGAAGGATGTCGATGGCAAGTCACTGCTTGACAACTCGATGATCGTTTACGGCTGCGGCAATGGCGACGGCAACCGGCATACCCATGTCAACCTGCCGGTTATCCTCGCGGGCGGCGGCGGCGGCACCCTCAATCCGGGACGTTATGTCACATTTGATGGCGTGCCGATGAGCAACTTATTCCTCAGCATGGCCGATCGCATGGGCGCCAAGAGCGTCGATCAATTCGGCGACTCCACCGGCCGTTTGGAAGGAATTTAGGTTGTAGGACACAAGCACAAGGCGCCAGAGGACAGGCGCACTCCACGACGCAAGCGCACACCGTTCCGCCAGGTCTTGGAGTGCGCCTGTCCTCTGGCGCCTTGTGCTTACAACAACCGCGGCTGCATCCCAACCGCAGCTTTCAACCCGAGCTTCTGGTAGCTCAACTCCGTGGCCACCCGTCCCTGCGCGGTGCGTTTCAAATAACCCTCCATGATCAGGTAAGGCTCATAGACCTCTTCGAGCGTGTCCGGTTCCTCCCCAACTGCAACTGACAGCGATCCGACGCCGACCGGTCCGCCGCCGAACTTCGCGATTACTGCCTGCAGGATCCGCTTGTCCATCTCATTCAGGCCATTCTCGTCAATTTCCAGGATCACCAATGCCTGGTCCGCCACTTCCGGCGTGATCTGTCCGTTCCCTTTGACCTGTGCGAAGTCCCGCACCCGGCGGAGCAGATTGTTGGCAATGCGGGGCGTGCCGCGGCTCCGCCGGGCTATTTCCATCGCGCTCTTCTCGTCGATTCCGATCCCGAGCAGACGCGCCGAACGGACGACGATCTTTTGCAACTGATCGGCCTGGTAATAATCGAGCCGCTCGTGCACTTGAAACCGCGTCAACAGCGGCGCTGTCAGGAGGCCGCTGCGCGTTGTTGCGCCAATCAGCGTGAAACGCGGCAGGTTCAGCCGCACGCTGCGCGCGTTCGGCCCCTGGTCAATGATGATGTCAAGTTTAAAATCCTCCATCGCCGGATACAGGTATTCCTCGATGGTTTTTTGCAACCGGTGAATCTCGTCGATGAACAGCACGTCACCTTCATCAAGATTGGTCAGCAAACCTGCCAGATCGCCGGCCTTCTCAATGGTCGGCCCGCTTGTGCTCTTGAGACTGGCCCCCATCGCTTTGGCGATGATGTTCGCCAGCGTCGTCTTGCCCAGTCCAGGCGGCCCGCTCAACAGGATGTGATCGACCGCCTCCTTTCTCTGCCGCGCCGCTTGCACGGTGATCTCCAGTCGTTCCCGGACCTTCGCCTGCCCGGTAAATTCCGAAAACAGCGAAGGCCGCAGCGTCACATCCAGTGCCACATCCGGCTTCGCCAGCACATCAGGAATTATGCGTTCGGGCATCGGCCCGAAAGCATGAGCCAGACGCCTCTAAGCGACAAGGCTCGAGTTGCTCGCGGGATAGATCAATTTCCCGGGACTGTTAAACCGGCGCGGTCCATCGCCGCTGTGGCCTCCGGGTTCTTCATAAAGGTGCGCCAGACGAATTCGGAGCGAAGGTTTTCGGCCATGAGCATGGAAATGCCGACGTCGATGCCGATAACGTCGGGCGCATGCCAGCCGGTTTGCGGATTGAAGGCGTCAATAAAACCATAGCGCTTCCAGATTCGCTCGCCGTAACGTGCGCGCAAGGCGCGGAGGACTTGAATTGTCTCCGCCGCTAAAAAGGGCAGGGAGCCTGCCGCTGCACACGGAACGAGCGTGCCGTCGATGTCCCCATGCTCTGGTGGCCCGCCCCAGGCGCGATAACCTTTGGCCGAATCAGATGCGGTGACGCCCCACATGTCGTCCGCGAAATGGGGATACCGATCGCGCAGGTCAAGGCAGAATTGCTTGTGCGCTTTTGTGGCGATGACGGAGTTTTCGAAATAGTCGGCATAGGCGTCACGGCGGTTGCGAAAGTCGAACCACGCGTGGGAATACTGGTGAATGAAGAGCGGGTCTTTGGAACTAATGAACTTGAGACCGTTGTACTCAAAGACCGGACGCGTAAACGCGTGCCAGGTTTCGGCAGGCGCGGGATTCGACGGCGAGCCAATCGCGAGCAGGTAGAGCATCATCAACTCGCAGTAATGGTCCCAGTTTGATTTTAAAAACCCCGTTTCGGGCTTCCAGCCGTGCGCCAGGACGTTGCTGCCCTTGAGCATCCAGCGCCAATCGACCCGGTGATAAATCTGTTCCCCGAGGCGGCGAATCTCCGGGTTGCGAAAATGCCGGCGCGCCGTGAGCACGCCACAAAGCAGCAGCGCGGTGTCGATGGAGGACAGTTCGCATTTCCAAACGCGCTCGCCGGTGCGGAAATTCACGAAGTGATAGTAAAACCCGCGCTCGTGCGGAAGACCGTCCCACAGGAACCGCAACGTGTTCAGCACGCGGCTTTCGATCTCGCCACGCGAGAAATATCTTCGTTCGTGCGCGATGCAGAGCGCGGTCAAACCAAACCCGGTCGCAGCGATGCTGGCGACTTCGCGCGGGTCCTGTCCATCGGCCCGGCTGCGATCCTTAACGAGGCCGGTATTGGGATCGGCGGATTCCCAGAAGAATCGGAAGCTGGCGCGCTCCAACGTGTCAAGAAATCTATCGTCGTCAGCGGAAAGAGCGAGCGTTGCGGGAGCGAAAGACCAAACAGCAAAAACCAAACACCAAAGAAATCCCAAACACAAGGCGCTGCGACCATTCCGTTTGGCAATTTGATGGCGGGGTTTCTCTGGCGTTTGTTGTTTGGGCTTTGGTGTTTCCTGAGCCATGCTTAGGCCAACAGACCTTTGATCACTTCTCCATGCACGTCTGTCAGGCGGTAATCGCGCCCTTGGAACTTGTAGGTCAGCTTCGTGTGTTCGAGGCCCAGGCAATGGAGGATCGTGGCCTGCAGATCGTGGACATGGACCTTGTTTTCGGCGATGTGATAACCGAGCTCGTCCGTCGAGCCGTAAGTGACGCCAGATTTGATGCCGCCCCCGGCCATCCAAATCGTGAACGCGTGCGGATGATGATCGCGGCCAATGAGATCTTTGTTGCCGGTCCGGTCTTCATTCATGGGTGTGCGCCCGAATTCGCCGCCCCAGACGATGAGGGTGTCATCGAGCATGCCGCGCTGCTTCAAATCCTTGATCAGCGCCGTGCAAGCCTGGTCGGTTTGCCTGGTTTGTCGCACCAGCCCGTCGCGGATATCATTGTCCTTGTTGTCGCCGTGCTGATCCCAACCCCAGTGGAAGAGTTGCACGAAGCGAACGCCGCGTTCAAGCAGACGCCGGGCGAGAAGACAATTATTGGCAAAGGAAATTTTTCCAGGTTCGGTGCCGTACAGTTCATGGATCGCTTTCGGCTCCTTATCGATCTGCATGAGTTCCGGGACGCTCGTCTGCATTTTGTACGCGAGCTCGTATTGCGCAATGCGCGTGACAGTCTCCGGGTCGCCAACTTTCTGCAATTGCATCTCGTTCAGGTCCTTGAGGGCGTCGAGCGAACGGCGGCGGGTCTGGGGGCTCATGCCGGGTGGGTTCGAGACGTAAAGCACAGGGTCGCCCTGGGCGCGGCACTGGACGCCCTGGTAAACGGTGGGCAGAAAAGCGCTGCCCCAAAGCGACGCGCCGCCATCGGGGGTCTTCCCGCCCGAGACGAGCACGACAAATCCAGGCAGGCCCTGACTTTCGCTGCCCAGCCCGTAGGTGAGCCAGGACCCCATGCTGGGACGCCCTTGCCGAGGCGAACCCGTAAAGAGAAATATCTGTGCTGGAGCATGATTGAATTGGTCGGTGTGCATCGACCGCACGATGGCGATGTCATCAACGACCGTGGCGAGGTGGGGAAGCAAGTTCGAGAGCTCGGCGTTGCTTTGGCCATGCCTGGCAAATTTGTGTGGCGTACCGAGCAATTTGGGCACGCCTTTAATGAAGGCGAAGCGGTCCGTTTTGAAGAATGACTCCGGGCAAGCCTGGCCATTGAGCTCGTTGAGCTTCGGTTTGTAGTCGAACAGATCGAGCTGCGACGGCGAGCCGGCCATGTGGAGATACACGACCCGTTTGGCCTTCGCCGGAAAGTGCGGCGGCTTCGGCGCGAGCGGGTCGGCGGGCGCGGCAGCCTGGGCGAGCAGCCGCTCATTGAGCAGAGAGCCAAGGGCTATGCCGCCAATGCCAAGTGCCGTTTTGCCAAAGAAATGTCGGCGGGTGATCGACTTTAAGTGCTCGCAGTAGAGAAAGTGTGGGGCCGAATTCATAGTTTACCCCTGCGCGCCGAAATTCTGCACTGTTGGGCAAACTTCATCCCTTTGTGATCATCTCATCGAGGTTCAGGAGCACGTTGGCGACAACCGTCCACGCCGCCAAATTTGCCGTGGCATCCGGAGACTCACAATTCTCGCCCGCCAATTTGCGCGCAGCATCGGTGTCGTCCTTGAAGTGCTGGAATTGTTCTTCAAACAAAGACTTCAAACGCGCGATTTCCGGCTGCAACGGCTTCCGGGCAAGGCAGAGGCGCAAGCCGTAGGCTGCGCGGTCTTCAGGGGCTGCGCCGCCTTCCGTAATCATACGCTTTGCCAGGCCCTGTGCAGCTTCAACATAGGCGGGGTCATTCAAGAGGTTCAGCGCCTGCAGGGGCGTGTTGCTGCGCGTGCGCTTAACCACGCAAAACTCGCGGCTCGGCGCGTCAAACGTCGTCATTGCGGGATGCGGCATGGTGCGCCGCCAGAAGGTATAGAGGCCGCGGCGGTAGCGATCATCGCCCTTGCTGGTTTTCCAGGTATCGCCGCTATAGACCACCTGCCACAAGCCATCCGGCTGGGGCGGGAAGACGCTCGGGCCGCCGATCTTCCTGCTAAGTAAACCACTGACGGCAAGCGCCTGGTCGCGAATCATCTCCGCTTCGAGACGCAACCGCGGCCCGCGCGCCAGCAGGCGGTTGTAGGGATCGCGTTGGAGCAGTTCGGCACTTGCCTTCGAGCTTTGCCGGTAGGTGGCAGACATGACGATGGTTTTGTGCAGAGCCTTGAGGCTCCATCGCTGGCGCACGAACTCAGTGGCCAGCCAGTCGAGCAGTTTGGGGTTCGATGGCGGCTCGCCCTGAGTGCCGAAATCTTCGCTCGTCTCAACGATGCCGATTCCGAAGTATTGCTCCCAAATCCGGTTCACCATGACACGCGCCGTTAAGGGATTTTCTTCGCTGACCAGCCAGCGCGCAAGGTCTCGCCGGTTCAGCGACCGTTCGGTTTCGGGCTTGCCCAGAGCCACTTGAAATACGGCGGGAAAGCCAGCCTCAACCTTTTCGCCTTTGCTGAGAAAGCCGCCGCGAATGAGCATGTGCGTGTCTCGTTTCTTCGAGACCTCTTCCATGACCGATGTGCGCGCGATCGCGGCATCAAGATCGGTTTGCTTCTTCCGCAAGTCGGCGAGTCTGTCGCGCACCTCTTTCAATTCGGGCGCAATCGAGCGGAAATGCTTGTCCAGCCGTTGCTCATCGTCCGGTTTGCGTTCGTTGGGCGCAAGCAGCAGGGCCTTGCGAACCTTGTCCGGCAGTTTCAGCGGCGCAGACACCGGATCCAGCGAAGTCACCGCGAGGCGGAAACGTCCCAGGTTTGCTTCGGGCCACTTGGATTCGTGACGCAGCGTAATTGTCAGCGTGGTTCCCTCGGCAAACTCAGTGCGATTACTTGCCGTGAACCAGGCGGTCCTTTCGACGCGGCCCTTCTCATCGCCTGCGTTGACATCCCAGCCCGGTTCGGACTTTCCGGTGATCAGATTCGTGACGCTGTAGCCATCGCGGCTGAAATCCGCCTCGGCTTTGGCGAAGACCACCGCTTGCGTCTGATCGGGCGAATTCCTGGGTGCGACCATTGCCTCGAATCGAGAGAGCACGAATTTCCCATTGGGATGGCGACCGATTGATTTCATTGGCAACGACACATCGGGCATCACGTCAAGCCGTATCCCGGTGACTTGCTTCAGTTCGGTATGGGCGACGATGGTGTAAACGTCATTCGACGGATTGATGCCGCCGACCAGAATGGATTGCTCATTGGTACGGGTGAATGTCGCGCCGCCCGCCGAGCGCACTTCGACAGGATCAAGGATCTCCCAATAACCCAGTTCGCGCGCTGCCGTTTCTTGCCATTTCGCGCGCGCGGCCTCGAGTTCTGGCGTGGCAGCGTTGAGTTCTTTCTCGGCAGCGGCAATTTCGGCCTCCAACTGCTTCATTTTCGCCTCCTGCTTTGGCGTTGGCAGTTTCAACACGGGCGCTTCGTCGGGGCGGTCGGCATCGGTAGTCTGATTCAGGAGCGCATAGAATTGGTAATAATCTCGCATGGTCAGCGGATCGTACTTGTGGTTGTGACACTGCGCGCAGTTGAAGGTGCTGCCCATCCAGACCGACATGGTGGTGTTGACGCGATCAACGATGGCTTCGTGACGGAACTCCTCGTCGTCCGTGCCGCCCTCCGTATTCGTCAGGGTATTACGATGAAACCCGGTGGCGACCTTTTGATCGCGCGTGGCATTGGGTAGGAGGTCGCCCGCGATTTGCTCGATGGTAAACTGATCAAAGGGCAAGTCGCGATTGAGCGCATGAACGACCCAATCGCGGTAAGGCCAGATGCTGCGGCGATCATCTTTTTCATAGCCCTGCGTGTCGGCGTAGCGAGCGAGATCGAGCCAAAGCCGCGCCCAGCGCTCGCCATACTGTGGCGAAGCAAGCAGGCGATCGACCACGCGCTCGAATGCATGGGGAGATCGGTCGGCCAGGAAATCGTCAACTTCTTTCAACGTTGGCGGCAGGCCAGTCAGATCCAGGCTGACACGGCGAATCAGCGTCGCGCGATCAGCTTCCGGCGAGAATGGCAGCTTTTCCCGTTCGAGCCGGGCGAGAACGAAATAGTCAAGACCGGTTTTTGGCCACGAGGCGTTCTGCACGCCTGGAAGCGGTGGCCGCTGTGGCTTCACGTAAGCCCAATGCTTCCTCTCGGCGGCCTGGTCATCCGGCCACGGCGCCCCCTGATCAATCCACGCCTGGATGAGCGCGATCTGCTCCTGCGTCAAACGCTCGCCCTTGGGGGGCATTACCTCGTCTTCGTCGGTCGTCGTAAGCCGATGGACCAAGGGGCTGTCGGCGCTTTTACCGGGGATGACCAGCGGTTTGCCGGAATCGCCGCCGTTGAATACGGTTTTTTTCTGGTCGAAACGGACGCCGTTTTTCTGCTTCTTCTCGCCGTGACATTCGTAGCACCGGTTCTGGAGTAAGGGCCGTATGTCGCGCTCGAAATCGACCTTCCCGGCGGCAAAGCCGGGAAGCGCCGATACCGCCGTCCAGAATCCTAAAAGCATTAAGAAGACCCTAAGCATTCCTGTCTCGTAATCTCGTTGAATAGACGCGGAAACGCCAGCCAATCTTCGCTCAAATCTACCCGTCTCCGGTCTGCCCCCGCGCATTCCCTCCGGCCAGATCGCAGTTTCTATGGCACTTTTTCTCTTTGCGGTTCTCCTCGCCCGCAATACATCTCTCGAATGGCAAAACAATACTGGCTGGTGAAGCAGGAGCCGGAATCCTACTCTTGGAGCAACTTCGTCAAAGACGGCCGCACCGCCTGGACCGGCGTGCGCAATTTCCAGGCGCGAAACAATCTGCGCGCCATGAAAAAGGGGGATCTCGTGCTGTTCTATCACAGCGTCAGCGAGAAGCAGGTTGTTGGACTGGCACGCGTCGAGAAGGAGCACTATCCTGATCCGACCGCAGAGGCGGGCGACTGGTCAGTAGTGGATCTGATACCCGTGAAGGCATTGGCGAAACCAGTGCCGCTCGATGCAATTAAAGGTGACAAGCTATTGCGGAACCTGAAGCTCGTCCGCCAGTCGAGGCTGTCGGTAACGCCGCTGACCGAGCCCGAGTTCAAGCGCTTGTTGGAGTTGGCTGAAACAAAGATTTAGTTCGCGGCTGGGGCCGGCTGTTTGGTAAAGACAGCGGCTATGAATCAGCCTGGTGACCCTAAGTTCGATCCGCATAGCGAGGCGTTCCTGGAGAATCTGATGCGGCGACAGTTACGCCTGTCGATAGCGTGCGCCGCGACATTCGTGATCGCGCTGGTTGCACTGCCTCTGGCGAACTACTACGCGCCGGAATTCATGAGTCGCCGCATTTTCGGATTTACCCTCACCTGGTTCGTGCTCGGCGTTCTGTTTTTCCCGTTTGTTTGGATTATTTCATATTTCTTCATCAAGCGGTCGATTGCTTTGGAGGAAGCCGAAGCGGAGTCGGTGCAAACTCGGGACAAGTAATGGACATCGATCCCTGGATTCTCACCTTCAGCGCGTTGACTGTTGTCGTCACGATCTGGATGGGATTTTGGTCGGCGAGAAAGTCCAAGACTGCGGGTGATTTTTTTGTGGCGGGCCGCTCCGTATCTGTCGGCTGGAATGCGTCGGCCATTTCCGGGGAATACCTGTCGGCGGCGTCGTTTATGGGGGTGGCTGGAATGGTGATGAGTTCAGGTTACGACACGCTATGGTATCCGGTCTGTTATGCGTGCGGGTATTTATTTCTGCTCTTGTTCATTGCCGGACCGTTGCGACGGTTTGGCGCTTACACCATCCCTGATTTTGCCGAAGGCCGTTTTGATTCGCCGATGTTTCGGAAGATCGCCGTCACCTTTGTGCTATTCATTGGATTCTTTTACACGATGCCGCAGATGAAAGGCGCCGGGACAACGCTCGCGTATATTTTTCCGGGATTGCCGTATTGGGCCGGCGTGGTGCTCGTGGGCGCAGTGATCACGCTGAATGTGGCCTTGGGGGGTATGAAAGGCATCACGCTGGTGCAGGCGTTTCAGTATTGGTTGAAGATGTTTGCGATTTCCGTGCCCATCTTTGTGCTGATGGCGGTGTATGGGCATTACGGGGAACAGCTCAAGGTCAATGACGCTCCTGTGCCTAAGAGAGTCGAAGGTAAGAATTTCGAGTTGCGGCCGGTCTCCAGTCGACTCCGAGCAGACATGACGTTTGCGGAGATACTCGCATACGCGAAGTACAAATTGTCCGAAGTCACAGGACGGGGCAGCGAGGTGGCCGGACATTTGCGCTTCACCGACGTGGAGCTCGATCAGATGTTGCCGTTCTACGAAGCGCTCGGTGGTGCTGTTGTGTTCAAGGTCAATGTTCCATATCCGCCGAACAAGTACACTCTATTGACCACAAACCCGGTGACTCGTTCCGAGGCAAAGCGCTTGCTGGAAAGTGAATTTTCGAAAAACGGAATCGGAGTGCTTGCTTATGGAGAGAGCGTCCTGGTCGTTTGTCCGGTTAAGCGCACAAACGAAGTCCACCAGTTTCTAAGCAGCTTCGAATTCGTGAATCGGCAGCCGCTCCCCGACAAGGCACCGAAGGACGCGACGTGGATTTCGCCCTTTGGCCCCCTGACCACTAAGGCCGCGCAGGCCGCGGGTTTGTCTGCCGAGCAAGGCAGGCCTTTTTCGCTCCTTTACACGTATTCGCTGATCATTGCGCTCGTCTGCGGGACGGCGGGTCTCCCGCATATTTTGGTGCGTTTTTATACAAATCCGGACGGGGTTGCGGCGAAGCGCACGACCATGTGGGTCATGATTCTGATCGGGGTGTTTTATTTGTTTCCGCCGGTATTTGGGGTCATGGGGCGAAATCTGTTACCGGAATTGTACGCCGCCACGGGCGCAAAGGGCACGGATAAAATCGTTCTGGAATTGCCGCGACTCTTGAACGAGCAGGTGCCGATGCTTGGGTCGATCATGAGTGGAATCACGTGTGCCGGCGCGTTTGCCGCGTTCATGAGCACTTTCAGCGGCTTGCTGGTGTCGATCACTGGTGCGCTGGCGCATGATATTTATGGACGCATTCTGCGACCGCGGTCGAGCGCCAACGAACGGATGAAAGCCTTCAAAGTTTTTGCCGTCGTCGGAGGTGCATGCGCGATTCTGCTTGGCTTCCTCGTGGAGAGCTTCGAGATCAACAAACTCGTCGGCTGGGCGTTTGCGATCGCGGCGACGAGTTATTTTCCGCTGCTGTTTCTGAGCACGTGGTGGCGCAGGATCACGATAACCGGGGCGGCCACGGGTATGTTGGTCGGGGGCACGCTTAGTCTGGCTGCAATTGCCAGTACAATGTTCGCAGATCAGGCAAAGTGGGCCATCGGATTGAAAACATGGTTTGCCCAGCATCCGCTGGAACGAACCCTCGCAGAGCAGCCGGCGATCTGGGCGCTTCCACTGGCGATTATCCTCATGATCGTCATTTCAAAATTCACGCAGAAGACCGTACCTTCCGACATCCGCATGAAAATGCTGGTGCTGCACGCGCCGGAGAAGCTCGGTCTGAAGCAGGAATACATCCAGGAACATCAAAGCGGCCATTGAGGCGGGGAATACCCCATTGGGCAGGCAATTGTGCGTGGTTAGTTTTCCTACGTTGACATCACAATGAGGAACATTATGCCACGAGGTGATAAGAGCAGTTACAGCAACAAGCAAAAAAGGCAGGCCGAACACATCGAACGCGGATATAGAAGCGGCGGCACCAGTGAAAGGGAAGCCGAACGCTGTGCGTGGGCAACCGTGAACAAAATGACCGGCGGCGGAAAGCGAAGTGGGTCGGGCCGGGGCAAAGCGATGAACAAGGGACCTGCGCGCAAGGGCGGGCGCAGCCGGGCGCGGACGCGCGGCAGAAGTTAGGCAGCGGCGGCGGATTTCATCACGGCGCAGGCGGTCGATGCAGTCGGAGTAGCGCTGTCAAATCAGGGCTACTCCGATGAACTTTTCCATTGGGCCAGGAACTTCTTCGTTGCGCGGCTCAGCTTGACGGAGTTGAGGAAATTGGCCGCGCACCCATTCCTCATTGGGCTGCGTCGGCGGGTGCGACTTATGGCATCGCGGCCGATGCCTTCGGCTTTTTCGCCCTGGCCGCTACCTTTTTGCGCTTCAGGTAGGCGAGCCGGCGTTTGCGTTTCTCGACCTTGTTGTACTGTTTTCCCATAGAATTTCCAAAGTCTCTTTACTTTGTTTTCGCGTTTCGATTGTTTTGCGGAATATGGCGAGTCGCGCTGCCCGGTTCAATGCTTATTTGGCTGTTGCATTGGTCGCGTCTGTGGGCTGCGGCTGTAAATCGGCGAAGGAGAAAGAAGCCAGTACCTTGCGTTTCCACCTTGAGACAAACCCGGCGCCGGTCGAGCGGAGTGTGCCGGTGGCCGTCTATCGCGCGGATCCGATATTTGTGAATGTGGAAAGCGCGCCGTTCCTCAACGAAGGTCATGTGAAGCAGGCTTCGGTGGTCGATGCGCTTGGGGCATTCCAGATTATGATTCAATTTAACCGAAAAGGGAGCTGGCTATTGGAGCAGTACACGACCGCGAACAAGGGAAAGCGCATCGCGATTTTCAGCCAGTTTGGCCAGGCGCGTTGGCTGGCCGCGCCCGTGATCGTCAACCGTATCGGCGATGGCTTGTTCGTGTTCACGCCCGACGCGACGCGCGAAGAATCCGAGCGCATCGTGAACGGGATCAATAACGTCGCGAAGGTCATGCAAAAGGATAACCCGTAATATGGACTGGCGAGCGCTGGCAGGGTTGATTTGTTTGGCGTTGCTGTCGGCGCACGGTGAAGTGTTCCGCCTTCCTACGGCGAACACGGCTCTTTTTGAGCCGGGCGGCCAGGAGCGCTTTTTTGTCGGTACCGTCGGCAAACCGTGGACGAGCGGGACTTTCGGATGTGTGCGCACCGACGGCTGGCAAATGCATGAAGGCCTGGACATCCGGTGCCTGCAACGGGACAAACGCGGCGAGCCGACTGATCCGGTGATGGCGACGGCGGATGGCGTCGTGGCATACATAAACCGCCGCACAGGATTATCCAACTACGGAAATTACCTGATTCTGCGGCACACGATCGAGGGAATGGAAGTCTATTCGTTGTACGCGCATTTGCGAGAAGTGCGAGCGGACCTGAAACCAGGACAAGAGGTAAAGGCCGGGGAGGCGGTTGGCGTGATGGGACGCACATCAAATACGGCGCAAGCAATCTCGAAGGAGCGTGCGCACGTGCATTTTGAGCTGAATCTGCTGGTGAATGATCGATTTGCCGAGTGGTACAAGAAGTTTCATCCCGGCGAGCGAAACGATCACGGCGATTGGAACGGACAGAACTTGCTGGCGATCGATCCGCAGCAAGTGCTCCTGGCCGAACGGAGACAGGGAAACGCTTTTCGGCTTGGGACGTTTCTGAAGGCGCAAACGGAGCTTTGCCGGGTGATGGTGCGAGACACGAATTTTCCGTGGTTACGGCGCTACGAATTGTTCATAACGAGCAATATGGTGGCCGAAGCTCAGAGTGTCGCCGGTTATGAGATAGCGCTCAACTTCAACGGTTTGCCTTATGAGTTGATTCCCCGAACTGCATCCGAAACCAAGGGCAAAGCACCTGTCCAACTGCTTTCTGTGAACGAAGCCGAATACCGAAAGAACCCATGCCGCCGTCTCGTGATAAAACGTGGCAACCGGTGGGAATTGACCGCGCGGGGACAGAATCTGATCAGCCTGCTAACTTTTTGACCTGTGCCAGGTGGACGACCGCTGATCTCGGTTGGGACGCCACAATGCGGGAGACGGCCCAGCGAGCGTGTTCGGCAATTAAAGGTTCGGGATCGCGAGCGGCGCGTTCCAGGGCGGCAAGGGCAACCGAGTCGCCGAGGTTGCCGAGGGCGACACAGACGTTGCGGAGCAGGCCCCGGCGTTTGGCGCGGAGAATCGGCGTGCCTTCGAAGCGCTTCCTGAAAGCAGTGTCGTCCAGCGAAAGAAGTTCGATCAGGTCCGGGGCAGCGAGATCGTCTCGGGAGCGCGCCTTCATCAGGCGGCCTTCGCGCGCAAAGCGGTTCCAGGGACACACGGCGAGGCAATCGTCGCACCCAAAAATCCGTGTGCCCACCGCAGGGCGGAGTTCTTCAGGAATCGCGCCCTTTAGTTCGATGGTGAGATAGGAAATACAACGCCGGGCGTCGAGGTCGAACGGAGCGCGAATGGCGGCGGTTGGGCAAGCCTCGATACAGCGAACACAAGCCCCGCAACGGTTGGGTTCCGGGGCGTCAGGTTCGAGTTCGATCGTCGTGATGATTTGACCCAGAAAAATCCAATTGCCCAACTTGCGGCTGATGAGGTTCGTGTGTTTGCCGACGAATCCAATGCCGGCGCGCTGAGCGATGTCGCGCTCGAGGATGGGACCGGTATCGACATACCAGAGAGAGCGGACGTCTGGACCACCAAGTTGGCAAGTGAGCTCGCTCAGATCCTTTAAGCGTTCGCCCAGAACATCGTGGTAGTCGGTGAACCGGGCGTAGCGCGCGACAGGCCCGGATTCCTGCCGCGCAATGTGATAGCTGGCCGCCAGACTTATGATGCTGCGGACCCCGGACAGGACTTGCCCGGGGTCCAGGCGCTGGTGGGCGTTCCGTTCCAGATACGCCATCTCGCCGTGGTAACGGGAGTCGAGCCAACGCTTGAAATGCGCCGAGTGGTCCGGCGGTCGAGCCGTCGTCACACGGCAATCGTCGAATCCCAGCTCTCGCGCGCGCTGTTGAATCTGCGCCTTCACTTCGTCTTCGGGCCCGAGACGGCAGTATGGTACTGATGAATGACGTGTTGGGCGACTTCCTTGGCCGAACGCATCTCGGTATTCAGGAGGACGTCGGCCTGCCGGTAAAACGGTTCGCGCGCGGCGAGCAGGACGCGGATTCTGGCCATCGGATCCGGATCGTGCAGGAGAGGACGATGGCTTTGATGGCGGACGCGGTCCAAAATCATTTCGGGTGAAGCCCAGAGGCAAACCACGAGTGAGTGTTCCTTAAGGCTGGCGAGATTCCCCTCTTGCGCAGCTAGACCTCCACCCGTAGCGATCACCGTGCGTTTGAGGCGCGCTAGTTCCGCGACGGCCTGTTTCTCGATGTGGCGAAAGACTGGTTCGCCGGCCTGGGCAAAGATTTCGGCAATCGGACGTCCCGCCCGGGCCTCGATAAGTTCATCAGTGTCAACGAAAGCAAAGTGCAAATGAGCGGCCACGATCCGGGCCACCGACGACTTGCCCGTTCCCATGAACCCGATCAGGGAAATGTTTTCAATGCGCCGACTGCCGCTCATACAGGAAGAATACCCGACCCGCACTAGACGGGGAAGGATGGAACGCAGGGGGATTCCAACGTGATCCGGAGTTGCCCTAATTAACGGGGCGAGCAGCCCGAGGCACGAGTTCTGGCGTGGGAACGTGAAAGGAGCGCGGGCGAAGTCTATGCCTTCGAAAGGTTCATCCCTTCGTTGAAAGAAGGGGCGGATGTTGCAATTACGTATCTGGACGTTTTTCTGGCGTCGGATGATTCATCCTATATGAGCGGACAGGTTCTTCACCCCAATGGCGGCGAGATCATAAATGGATGATGTTGGCGGGTGAGAACGGCGGAAATAGCTCCACAGGGGTGCGAAACGTCCGAACCAGCGATGTCGGCTGAACCGGCGCCTCATCGATGGATGAAGCTCATTCCGGACGAGCAATGGACCGTGTACCACGACGCGATCAGCGCAGTCCGGCGGCTGGGACTCCCCTTTACGCTCGGAGGAGGGTTCGCGCTCGCCGCTTACACCGGGCGCTGGCGGAATACGAAGGACATCGACTTTTATATTCTGCCAGGGCAGCGGGTCCAGTTTGTTGATGTCCTCTCGCAGGCCGGATTCCGCGATTACTTCCCACAACTGGCTTACGATCGCGGCTGGATCTACCGCGGGTTTCGCGACGGAGCTATTGTGGACCTAATCTGGTCGATGGCAAACCGGCGGGCGAATGTGGAAAAGGCGTGGTTTGAGCATAGCCAGGAGTTGAAGATTCGCGACGAATCGATTCGGCTCATTGCGGCCGAAGAGTTGCTGTGGTGCAAGATGTACGTGCTGCAACGGGATCACTCTGACTGGCCTGACGTACTGAACCTGTTGTATGCAACCGGCCCTGCGTTGAATTGGGGGCGCCTGTTGGATAATGTGGGCGAGGACATGCCGGTTTTGCGCGCGTTGCTGACGCTGTTTGCATGGATTTGCCCGGCGCGCGCGGCTGAGCTCCCCGCTGATCTAAAACGGCGGCTGAAGTTGCATCCCTTGCCGCTGGTGTCGAAACCGGAGGAGCGGCGGCGGATTCAGCTACTGGATAGCCGCAACTGGTTTGCTGCTCATCAGCCTATTGAAAAGCCGTTGGAAGTTTAGTTTTTTGTAGTTTGAGTGGCGTTCATTAGACGTTTTTAGCAAATTTTATGTTGATTGGAGCTATGAATCATCCCGCACGGGATGTCGTCTCCGAAATCGAGTGGATGGCCGAAATGGGGCTCGACTTCATCGATTTGACGCTCGAGCCGCCGCGAGCCGCGTGCCAAAATGTGGACCTGGATCGAATTCGCGGCGTCGCCGAGGAGCGCGAAATGGAAATCGTGGGTCACACGGCCTATTATCTGCCACTGGCGAGCCCGTTCGAGTCGATTCGCCGCGCTGCGGTCGAGGAGCTGAAGCAGTGCATCGGGGTTTTCGGGAAGCTTGGTGTTGCGTGGATGAATATCCATCCGGATCGCAACGCGCCCATGCACGAGCGGGCGTTTGTGATCCAGCGGAATCTGGAGAGCCTCCGCGAGTTGCTCGGCACAGCGCGTGATTGCCGAGTGGGCCTTATGGTTGAGAATCTCCCGGGTCAGTTCAACACTGCGAAGCAGCTCGGCGAATTACTGGAGGCGCTGCCCGAACTAGGACTGCACCTTGATATTGGCCACTGTAACCTGCTGACGGAATTCAATACCGCTGATGAAGTTATCCGCAGTTATGGCCCCCGACTGCGACACGTTCATCTACACGACAACAAGGGCGGCAGCGCCGACCTGCACCTGCCGCTTGGCACCGGGACAATCAACCTGGCCTATCACATTGCGCTTCTTCAAGCCGCAGGCTACGACGGCACGATCACGCTCGAAGTATTCTCTTCAGATCGACACTATCTTGCCTACAGCCGGGACGTGTTGCGACGGGCGTGGGATGAGGGGCGGGTGAAACGCACCGTTGTTGCGCAAGGGGCCCCTTCACACGAACGTGCGCTGGCACAAACTGGCGGTTTAAAGCCTTAGGAGTCCGCACTGCTCCCGCTTATTCCGTTGAACGCAGCCACGACGCGTCACCGCGGCGGACATAATAAGAATACGCCTTTTGCCCGAGCAATTGTCTGACGGTGCGCTCGGATTCCTCCTGCATGGCCTTGAGCGCGGCCCTGCGCTGTTCGGTGGTCAACGTGCTGTTCGCGACGGTTTCCCGCACGTCGTCGAGCGCGCGCTTTACTTCATAGACCTTTTGCGCGGTGCCACTGGGTAGCTTGAATCGCGTCACCGTGGCGCTGAGTTGATGGAATTCGTTGTCCTGACCGCGGACATATTCGGCAAAGCGTTGTGGTCCCAACTGGTGCTCGAGTTCATTCTGCATGTGTTGCCAGGCGCCTTGCCAGTTCTGGCGTGTGGACTCGTCCATCAACGCCGGATCGCGGCCAGCCCACTCCTCATCGAATTGCTTGCGCAAGTTATAGATCGCCAGGAATTCCTCCTTCGAGATATCCATCCCATACGTGCCATATCGGACTGCATTGGCCGTCTCGGACATCCAGAGTTCATACTGTTCGCGTTCCGCCGGCGTGAGCAGCGCGGCCACTTCGGCTTGCCTCTGGTTGCGTAATCGCCGCAGCTCCGCGTGATCCTGGACGCCAAGCGCGTCGCCTTCGTCCCAATCCTTCTCCCAGATGTGCTGTTCCAGTTCATCGTAACGTTCGAGAACTTTTCGCAGTTCCTTGCGGCGCTCCTCTGGCAGAAAACCCAGCCGCCGCTCATAGTAATCCTGCTCGCCCTTAAGCCGGAGTCGCTCGCGGACCAGATCGATGCCGAGCAATTCTTCGATGACTGCGCGCTTCTCCTGGTCGATCTCACGCTGCTTCCGGGCGATTTCGCGCGCGTCGCGGTCGTTGGCCAATTCCTCTTCCTCGGAATGCCAGAATTGCAAGTCCGCGCGCCTTCCCTGCAGCGCTTCGATCCTGGCGGCCGTGAGCTTGTCGAGGTCGGCGATAATGATGTCGCGAATGGTCTGCTCGGGACACCCAATGGAGCGCAGCCGCTCAATGTACGTGCGGTAGTTCTCGGATTCGAGCTGCCGCCACCGGAATTCGTTCGTAGTGACCGTAACGACCTCCGTGCTCGCCTCGCGCCGAGTTCCGGCCCTCGAATCCACTTGCTGATCCGCCGATTCGGGTGACTCCTTGCGTTCCGGGCGTGCGAAAAAGCCGAAATACGCGGCCACCAACAGGAGCAGCACATTGCAAAACAACAGCAGCGTATTCCATTTCGAGAGTTTCACAGTGCGCGATTTTATAGCGCGAAATCACTCTGGAAGCAACGCTGCTCCTTAAGAGATTTGAGCAGCACACGTCGCGGAGGCGCATTCACGACAACAACCGAATATCGCAAGTATCGCAACATCGCGAACGGCACGGCTGCTGCTCATTGGCGTTTCGGTTCAGTGCGTGTTTCGTCTCGAAGAACCGAAGAAATTCAAGAATTCGAACGAATCGTTTACGTCTTGCATTTCAAACCATTGTTTGCTATGAACAGTCCTCAGCCCAGTTCACCTCGTTCAATCAGAAGGAAAATTATGCTGTGCCCCAACGTCTTCCGAGGCCGCAAATCGTTGTCGCTTATCGTCGTCCTAACCACCGCGTTTGTCCTGCCATCCGCGCACGGCGCGCCGAAACGTTGGACCGGCGCCATCAACGGCAATCTTAACACGCCCGGCAACTGGTCGCCTGCTGGGGTGCCCGCGGCCGGCGACGACCTGATCTTTCAGCCGCCGCCGGTGACGCGTCTGCTCGTGACCAATGATTTCAGCCCCAATCGCGCGTTCAATTCGATCACGTTTGAGGGAAGCAATTATTTTTTGCGGGGCAATGCCCTGCTCCTCACTAACGGCATTACCACGACCAATCTCGTGGGTGCGAACCACATCGATGCCGACGTGAGCGTGCGCGCCTCGCAGTTTTGGGAAGCCCATGGGCCGTTGGCTTCTCTCGACGTCAACGGCGACATCAGTCTCAACGCCAACACGCTGACGGTCCGTGCCAACACGGGCGACTTCTTTTTCAGCGGCGTTATCAGCGGCACTGGCAGTCTCGTGAAAACGAATGTTGGCACGCTGCGCTTGGATGGCAGCCGACACAACACCTACACCGGCTTGACGCGGTTTGATGGCGGTGTGCTGGAGTTGTCCAAGTTTGCCATCATCCCAATGGTCACAAATTTCACGGCCATTCCTGGCAATCTCACGATCGGCGACGGCAACGGCCTGGTGGGGACCGACGTGTTGCGGTTGCTGAGAGACGACCAAATTGCAGATAATTCAGAAGTCACAATTAGAAACTCCGGTCTGTTCGATCTTAATAACAATTCCGATCGGATTGGTCCCCTCGAGATGCGAGGCGGCGAGCTCGATTCGGGGACCGGAACACTGATCCTGGGAGGTGATCTCACGACGATGGCGGACGCCAACACTGCGTTCATTAACGGCAATCTCTCGCTGGGCGGCACTTCGCGTACGTTCAATGTCCAGTCTGGCCCGCCCGGGGCCGACCTGAGGATCAACGCCACGGTCAGTGCCGGCACTACGACGCTCTTCGCTACTGCGGGCTTCACTAAGACAGGTGGCGGCAGTCTGTTCCTCGCCGGCACCAACACTTACAACGGCATCACCACCATCGATGAGGGTCAGGTGGCACTGCTGGCGGACCGCGCTCTGGGTGCTGTCAGCACCCCGCTGGGCGCCTCCGCTCGCACCGTGGTCAATGGCAGTGGAAACTTGTTTCTCAGCGGTGTGCAGGTTACCAATGAAGATCTCACCATCAATGGAGCCAATCCCGGCGGCGCCTTCAACGCCAGCGGCGCGTCCGTCTGGACCGGCGACATCCTGCTCAATATCGACACGTTTATCGCCAGCTCCGGGGGGCTGCTGCTCAATGGCCAAATCACGGGCGCGGGTGGCTTCACCAAACTTAGTGGCGGCTCAGTCACGCTCGGCGGCACCAACGCCAACACCTACACCGGCACGACCACCGTTCGCGACGGCACGCTGCTGCTGGAAAAACTGACAACGGCGCCCAATGACGACGCCATGTCCGGCCCGCTCGTAATCGGCGAAGATGAACTGCCGGAGAACACAGATGTGGTCCGATACCTGGCGTGCTGTCAACTTCCCGACGACACCGACATCACCGTCAACGCGTCAGGGCTCCTCGATTTGAATGGCTTTGGCGACAATATCAGCGACATGGTCTTCAACGGCGGCGATGTCGATGCGCCCAGCCCTGGCAGCATCCTGCCTTCGGGCAACATTACGGTGAATCGCAACACCAACTCGCAGGCGATCATCAGCGGCCGCATGAGTGTTTTGAGTAGTCCGATCATCGACGTCACCGGACATTTCTTTTCGCCGGATTTAAGCATTACGGCCGTGCTGTTCGGCGCAGGCAACCTCACCAAAAACGGTGTGGGCGAAGTCGGTCTGAACGGTGCCAACACCTACTCGGGACTGACCACCGTGAACGATGGATTCCTGGTCGTGAACAACTCCTCTGCGCTCGGCACGACGGCGGGCGGCACCGTGGTCAACAGCGGCGCGGTGCTCGCCTTGAATTTTGGAGTGGACGTGCCCGCCGAAGCGCTTTCGCTGGCCGGCACCGGCCAATCCGGGTTTGGCGCGCTGGCTTCCGGCTTCGGCTCCAACTCCTGGGCAGGAAACATCACGTTGACCTCCAACGCCACGATCTCCGTGGACGCCGGCGACGTCCTCAATCTCCTGGGCAGCATCACTGGCGGCTTCGACATCACCAAGACCGACACCGGCGCGCTCTGGTTCAGCGGCGGCACGGCCAACAGCTTCGATGACATGTTCGTCAGCGGGGGCACGTTGGTGTTGAACAAGTCCATTGCCAACGGCGCGGGGCCGGCCGATCTGACCATCGGCGACCTCACGGGCACCGATATTGTGCGCCTCCAGAGTGACAATCAGATCGCCGACACGACTCAGGTGCATATCTCCAGCACGGGCCGGTTCGACCTCAACGACAACAACGAAACCACCGGCGCCATCGATGGACGCGGGCAACTCGACCTGGGCAGCGGCACCCTCCGGGCGGGAGCGGACAACGATTCGTCCTCCTTCAGCGGTCTAATCATCGGCACGGGATCGTTGTTCAAGCTCGGCACAGGCACTTGGACCCTGACCGGCGACAATACCTACTCCGGCCAGACGACCGTGAGCGCCGGCACGTTGGCTGTGGAAGGCTCGCAACCGCAAAGCCCCGTGACCGTCAACGGCACTGCCAACGTGGCGGGCAGCGGCGTTATCGGGAACCTTCAGGTATTCGGCAGCGTGCGGCCCGGGACCAGCCCCGGCATTCTGACGAGCAGCAACGTCAGCTTCGCCGCTCAAGGCGACTTCTTCGTGGAATTGAACGGCTCAACTCCGGGTACGGGCTACGATCAGTTGAACGTCCGTGGCACCAACCAACTTGGCGGCTCCACGCTGCACGTCTCGGTCGGCCCCGATTTCGCGCCAGCCGAAGGCGACCGCATGACCATTATCAACAATGACGGCTCCGAGGCCATTCAAGGCACATTCGGCGGGCTGCCCAACGGCGCGGTACTCAACGCAGGCGGTCTTCAGTTCCGCATTCTCTACTCGGACATATTTGTCAACGATGTCATCCTCGTCGTTACGAACACCGCCCTAAAGTTAGGCCTCGATCCCATCGTCGAAACCGGCAATGGCAATCCCGATATCGAACCCGGTGAATGCAACCTCCTTCGCATTCCGCTTATGAACAAAATCACCGGCATCGTCAGCGGCGTGAGCGCGACGCTGTCCAGCACCAACCCCGGCGTCACCATCACCCAACCTTTCTCCGCCTACCCGAATCTTCCGTCATTGGGCACGCGCACGAACACGACGCCGTTTCAGATCAGCACCTCTGCCGACCTTCCATGCGGGACAAACATCTTTCTGACGCTGACCGTGGCGACCGCGACAAACGGGACGTTTAAAGTGCCTGTGCGCGTCTACATCGGCAGCGCTGGAGTGGCGCAAAGGTTCAACAACAATGCCGATCTGGCCATTCCCGATGTCGGCATGGTGGACTCGACGATCAACGTGGCAGGCTTCGTCGGTCCCATCGGGCGCGTCGTTGTCTCGCTGCACATCACCCACACCGCCGTGAGCGATCTGGACCTTTCCCTGGTCGGGCCCGATGGCACGATCATCGATCTTTCCAGCGATAACGGTGGCAGCAACAACGACTACGGCACCGGCGAGGCTGACGCCGATCGCACCACCTTCGATGACCTCGCGCCTACCGCGATTACCTCCGGAACGGCGCCGTTCCGCGGGAGATTTCGCCCCGAACAAGCCCTCTCCGCCTTCCGCGGGCTGTCGGGCTCCGATGCCAATGGCACATGGCGACTCCGCATGAACGACGACGCCGGCGGCGCGCTTGGCACACTTCGCGCCTGGTCACTCTTTTTGTCGCCCACGATATGCACCCCTGGCGGCGGTGAATGTGAGGAGTGCGGTGGCCCGAT
Organism: Limisphaerales bacterium; assembly: GCA_022616725.1. GTDB lineage: Bacteria > Verrucomicrobiota > Verrucomicrobiia > Limisphaerales > JAKEEH01 > JAKEEH01. The sequence continues at coordinate 28,460 of JAKEEH010000173.1, forward strand.
CATTGGCTCGATCAGTGCCAGCGATGCCGTGCAAGTGAACCGTCTGACTCGCGAGAACGTCTTACCGAGCTGCGTTGCGCCGAAGGCTTGCCCAGGCGTCGGCGGCGTGAGTGAGCCTGTCATCTATTATGACGCCTACACATTTACAAATGTCGGAGGGGCGGCTTGCGTCACCGTCTCGTTGCAAAGCCCTTGCGACGATGGCGCTGTCGATGCGAACCATGTCCATAGTGCGGCCTATCTCGGAAGTTACGACCCGGCAAATAAATGCCTGAATTATCTCGCCGACTCCGGCGTTTACGAACCGAGTCGAACCTATTCATTCGCTGTGCCGCCCACCTCTGTCTTCGTCGTCATTGTCAGCGGCACGGATTCCGGCGAGACCTGTACGAATTATACTCTGCGCGTGACGGGCTTTGATTGCCCGCAACGCCTCGACATCGAACCGGTTGATGCGACGCACGTGGCGCTCCAATGGTCCACCTCGGCCGTTGGGTATCAACTCCTCTCCGCGCCGAATAGCGATGGCGCGCCGCCGCATTTCACGCCGACTGGCGCCGAACCGTTCGTCATCGGTGGAAAATACACCGTCACCAACGACACCAGCGGCCAAATGCGCCTGTACGAATTGGGCAAGCCATAGTCACGCGCTGCGCAGGTTTTACCGGGTTTTACTGGGCGAGACGGCACCGTCTCGCCCATTCTGCTTTTGCCAGAGCCAGGGCCGGGATAAGCTGCATTCCCATGCGGATCATCGGCGGAATCGCAGCCGGGCGCTTATTGAAAGTGCCATCGGGCTATGACGTGCGCCCGACGCCGGACCTTGTTCGCCAGGCCGTTTTCAACAGTCTCGGCGCGCGAGTGGACGGCGCGCGCGTCCTGGACCTCTTCTCCGGTTCCGGTGCGATTGGTTTGGAATGTTTAAGCCGCGGCGCCGCTCACGTCGTGAGCGTAGAAAAGGCAAATCGCCATTCGATGATGATTCGACACAACCTCGCGGCCAGTGGCCTGCCCGCCGACCGGCATTCCTTGCGGGTGCAGGAAGTCTCGGTCGCCATCGGCCAACTGGCCGGCCAAAAAGAGGAGTTCGACCTGATCATCGCCGACCCGCCTTTTGGCGAGAAGAATATTAGTCACCGGTCGACCTCGGATTCCCAGGTACTGCTCGACGACAAAACGCTTCCCTTGCTGCTGGCTACCGGCGGACTTTTTGTCCTCGGCCACACCAAACGCGACACCCTGGAAATCCCGCCGCGCTGGAAGGAAGTGAAGGAAATGCGCCATGGCGACTCTATGGTGCGATTCCTGGCGAAAAGGGATAAGTGACAACTATGACGCGGACCTTTCTCATCAGTTTGGCGGTCGCATGCGGCTGCGTCGTCGGAGTTCCGCATTTATGCGGCGCCGGGGTCCCCTTGTCATTGCATCCCGACAATCCGCATTACTTTCTGTTCCGCGGCAAACCGGCGGTGCTGATTACGTCCGGCGAACATTACGGGGCGGTTCTGAACTTGGATTTCGATTACGTCGCCTATCTCGATGAATTGGCCGCGCACCGTTTCAATCACACCCGGCTCTTTTCGGGGACGTATTGCGAGCGTGAGGACTCCTTTGGCATCACCGACAACACGCTCGCGCCGGCGCGGGGCCGTTTCATTTGTCCATGGGCGCGCAGCCAGACGCCGGGTGCGTTCGATGGCGGAAACAAATTCGATCTCACACGGTGGGATGAGAGATATTTCGTCCGACTTAAGGATTTTGTGCGGGAGGCGGGCCGGCGCGGCATTGTGGTCGAAATGAATCTGTTTTGCACCATGTACAGCGAGGCGCTCTGGCAAAGTTCGCCAATGCACACCACCAACAATGTGAACGGGATCGGTCGCGTCGGCCCTTATGACGTCTATTCGCTCAAAGAAGAGGCGCTCACGAAAGCGCAAGAAGCGGTCACGCGCAAGATCGTCCAGGAACTGAGCAGTTTCGACAATTTGTATTACGAAGTCTGCAATGAACCGTACGAACGCGGCGGGATGCATGCGGATTGGCAGCCCCGCATCGTTGAGGTGATTCTCGAGACCGAAAAACAACTGCCGAGCAAACACCTGATCTCGCTCAATGACGGAAATCGCACCAGCAAAATCAAAAGGACGCATCCCGCGGTTTCGATCTA
>JAKEEH010000174.1 GCA_022616725.1 Limisphaerales bacterium
ATTTTGCCGGTGTACTGGCAGCGGTTGCCGTCGCGTTCGCGGATGTTGCGCGCGCTGAGCTTCGGGCGCTTCTTTGGCACCCTGGCGAAGTTGGCCAGCACAATTACCGTCGGCACGCGCACCGCGCCGCGCACCGTGTGCACGGCTTCGTCCTGGTCCCGAATCGGGAGAGTGAGCCACTCGGCCCACGTGACCGGGCGAATGTGGTTTTCGCTTTCGACTTCGAGCGCCGTGGCCGCGCCCGTGGCCATTTGGCAAAAAGCCTCCGCCGGCGTACGGACGTTGATGGCCTGCCAGTTGCGATTGAGCACCAGCACGACCGCTTTGTTCAATAGGTTCGACATAAACACTTCTCGCGGAACCTCGGTGTTTGTTCTTTGTTGAATGGTCGCTCGGGAAGGTTCTGCCCCTCCGACTGCTGTTTGTAAGACAGCCGTGATCCTATTTCACCACCGAGCGGGTCGAAGTCGTATTCAAAATGCGCTAACTCGTTTGCTGTGATAGGCCAACTGATCGAGATGGCGCGCGCCGGCAGTCAATGGGTTATAATAGCGCTTCCAAAAGGTAATGCAGTTCTTCGTCCACTTGAGCACGGTCATTCACCGTCTGGCTGATTTCATTTTTGATTACCTCGCGAAAACGTCGGCGGAGTCGGTGAACGGCCACTTTGACCGCGCCTTCGTTCAGGTCGAGTTGGCGGGCGGCCTCGGCTTGAGAAATGTTTTCAGTGTCGCCGGTCAGCCAGGGTTTGAGCACCTCGAATTGGTCGAACTTCCCAGCGGCCCTGTGTTCCTCAGCGAGAACGGCGAGGGCGCGGTCGAGAAGCGTGAGTGCCCATCTGCGGTCGAACACGCGGTCGGGACTCGGGGCATTGGGGTCGGGCAGTTGCGAGCCGGGCGACGTGTCAGTGCCCGGTTGGAGTGTCTCAATTGGTTGGCCGGCGCCACGTTTCAAGCGGCGGGCGTGGTCGCGCATGTCGGCGAGAAAATGTTTCACTGCGCCGAGAAGGAAGGAACGAAAACGCCCACGCTCGGGGTCCACCGTGATGATGCCTTGCCGTGCGAGCAGACGCGCGAAGAATTCCTGCGTGAGATCGCGTGCAGAGTCCTCGTCCGGTGTGGCCCGCCGGATGAAGGCAAACACGGGCGCATAGTAGGCGGCACACAAATCACTCAAAGCCGCTTTCGCTTCCGGCGAATCGCCGCGCGCTTCCAGCACTCGTGTCCATTGCGTGGTGACGAACGCTTCTGGACACGGCGAAGATTGCCTTGAGGGATTCGAATGGCTCACGGGTCAATGGGCAAGTTTTTCATGGTTTTAAGCGCCTCTTCGATTGTTCCGGCAAGCCCGCTGCCAGCAATGTAGTTGGTCTGATCAATCTCGTTCGGGACAGTCCGAATCGGTGGCGACTTGAGTGGTTCGAGGAAGATTCGCAATTCTACCCCGGACTGGCCGTGATTTCCATCGCCCTCAGGTCTATCAAACTCGACCAGACGAATCGCGCGCTGACGACCGGATCGGACGCTTTGTGGAAGTTGGAGTTCGCTCCGGTGGTAGGGCGGCATCGCGATCCAGCGGCTGCTGGTAAAGCCGAGCCCGAGATTCACATTCCATTGAACCACATTCGTGACATCCGTGGGCCGAAGCTCGGATAGCCCCCATTGACTCAAAAGCCGACGGCTATCGGCGTTAGTCATATTTGCCATGAGTTGGGTTTCCGGAATCCGGTAGCAGGACACTGAACAGAATGGAACATCTATGCCGCCGGCTTTTGGAACCTTAAAATAGGCGCTGAATCCTGGATCCACCGTAGGCACTCCATTCGTCCAGCGAACAAACAAGAAGCTCGCCAGGTGGTCGGGTGGGACAAAGCACTTAAATCCCCAATTCAGTTGGCCGGGTTCAGGGTGAGCGGCTTTAAACTGCATGGTGTCGATAACAAGCTGGCTTGAAGCGGTTTGAATTTGCGGTGAGGCAATCTGCTGCTGCGAGTGCGGTGCCCGATCCCGTGTTTTGGCGGAGCGAATCGGATGGTTGATGAACACACCATCGTAGCCAGCACCGGAAAAATCCCGAGCCACAGGCCCGGTGCCTTCGTCGAAACGATATCCGGCGACCAGTCCCGGGCCAGGCACCGATGTCTTGCGTCGTTGTCCATTGTTCCATTCGTCGGCGATCTCGTCTTCGTTGAGCGGGCGGTTGTAAATGCAAACTTCGGCGAGTTCCCCCTGGTAATGATCTCCGCCCAGGCCGTCCATAGCGATGTAGATGGGATGATCGTCCTGGAAGTTGCAGGACTCCGGGCCGCTGCCGACGAGTTGGGAGTCGAAGTAAATGTCCACACGGGAGTCATGTCGAACAACCGCCAGGTGATGCCACCGCCCATCGCGGTAATCCTGAGGCGATGAGATTATCTGGCTGCAAGCGGCGGCGTAGAACACAAACTGATTGCCCTCTTGTCCGTGAATGACCCAGCCATTATCCGTTTTTGCGTTCCTTCGCTTGGCCATGAAGGTGATGTTCTTCCGGCGCGTTGTGGTGCGAAGCCAAAGAGACACGCTGAACGGCTGCCGGCCAAACTCCAGATTCTTGCTACTCGGAATTTCCACGCGACTGGAGCCATTGAACGCTACAGCAGGAAGCAGCGGCGGCCGCACCACCCGGATCAGACCGCCCACGACGGCCACCGCCAGCACAAGGCTCGTGACTAACAGGACTTTGTTTCTTGATACCGAGCGGGAGAGCTTTCCCCACGCTGAGGTCGCTGCGTCGGGCGTTCTTGGATTAAGAGCTACCGTTCTCGCTGGCAATGCACTACCGGCGACGGTTTCAACCTGCGTCTTGACCTCGGTGGCGCTTTGCTGCCGCAGTTCACGTTCCTTTCGCAACGCGCGTAAGACAATCTCGTCCACGCGTGCGTCAACCGATGCCTTCTGCGACGGCGGCGCGAACCGCCCCAGCGGCAATTCGCCCGTCAGCATTTCGTAGAACACTACGCCGAGCGAATAGATGTCGGCGCGATGGTCCACTTCGCTGGGCGTTTCGATTTGCTCTGGCGCCATGTAATGCGGCGTGCCCAGCATGGCGCCGCTGCCGGTCAGCGCCGGTTCGGCTTGGGCTTCGCCGATGAGCTTCGCGATGCCGAAGTCGGCGATCTTCACTCGGCCTTTGGAGTCCAGAAGAATATTCTCGGGTTTGATGTCGCGATGGAGGACGCCTTCGCTGTGCGCATACTGAAGCGCCTCGCAGATCTTCGGGACAACCGCAAGCGCCTGGGCCGGTGTGAATCGCCCTGCCTTCATCGCCTGGCGCAGGTTCACGCCGTCCACGAATTCCATGAGCAGATAAAAAAAGCCATTGGCCTGGCCGAAGTCGTGGACGGTGACGATATTCGGGTGACCGAGCCGCGCCAATACGCGCCCTTCGCGCTTGAACCGTTCGGCGAATGCCGGGTCAGTGGCCAGTGATTGTGGAAGAATCTTGAGCGCGACGAACCGATCTAGTTTCGGCTGCCGTGCCTTGAACACGAAACCCATGCCGCCCTGACCGATGAGTTCGAGCATTTCAAGCTGCGGAAAAGCTGCGACCAGCTCCTCATGCGCGGGTGGGGTTGGTTTGGAAGAAGCGTCCTTCCCGGCCTCCGTTGGAATCGAGGCCTGCAACAAAAGACACTTGGGACAAAGTCCCTGTGGCGCCTCAGCGGGAATTGGCTCACCGCATTTTGGACAGAATTTTGATTGCGATGCAACACTCATACCTCTTCCTGAGGCGACTGTGGGCAAAGGTTACACGGATTTGACGCCCCAAGAAGACGAATTCTTTGGCGGCTGGAGTCATTCCAGCCATGGCTTTCTCGGCTACGCAGGCACCAGAAAACATCCCTGGCCGGTCTCTTCCACCGGCCTGGCGCAGCCACGGGTTTAAGAGAGCGCTGCTCTGACGGAACAAGAGAGATGTCAGAGAGCGAAATTGCGCAGCCGCCAAGCGATTTGTTATGCATGTTCCTCGAACATGGACCCTTCGACGCCCGGCAAATCTTTTGAGGAGCTTCGCCAAGCTGCTGAAGGTGGGGATGCGAACGCACAGAGCGCGCTCGGCTGGCATTATCATTCGGGCGATGGAGTGCCGAGAGATTTTGCTGAAGCTCTAAAGTGGTATCACAGGGCGGCTGAGCAGGGCGAAGCGTCCGCTGAGAACCGCATCGGCGTTTGTTGTGAAAAAGGTCAAGGCGTCCCACGGGACTTCGCCGAAGCGGTTCGCTGGTATGAGCGAGCCGCGAAAAAGGGAAACGCAATGGCCCAGAATAATCTTGGCGTCTGTTATGAAGAGGGAAATGGCGTCACAGCAGATCCTGTCGAAGCGAGCAGGTGGTATCGCTTGTCAGCAGAACAAGGGTTTGACTGGGGGCAAACGAACCTCGGACGGTGCTACGATGAAGGCCTGGGTATTTCCCAAGATTTAGCGGAAGCAGTTAAATGGTACCGGGGTGCCGCTGAACAGGGCAACGACGAAGCGCAGAACAGTTTGGGCACTTGCTACGAGGAAGGCCGTGGCATTCCCAAGGATTTGTGTGAAGCAGCGCGATGGTATCGACTCGCAGCCGAACAGGGAAACGACTGCGCTCAGCATAACCTTGGTCGTTGTTACAAGCGTGGCCTCGGTGTTCCAGTGGATTTTGTTGAAGCCGTCAAGTGGTATCGGCAGGCTGCTGAACAAGGTAATGCCGTGGCGCAACTCGCGCTCTACTTTTGTTATGCCGACGGCGAAGGAGTCACCAAGGACGCAAGCGAATCTCTCCGATTTCTTTCCGAGTCGGCAAACAATGGAGAGGCAGGAGCACAGAGTTTACTTGGGCTCGAGTATTTGAGCGGAGACATTGTGCCTCGCGACGTGACCGTCGCGGCGAAGTGGTTTCGTCGCGCCGCTGAAGCGGGAAATGCCGGTGCCCAGTCGTCATATGGCTGGTGTCTTCTCACCGGCAAAGGGGTCGCCAAAGATCCTGTTGAAGCGGTGCGGTGGTTAAAGGAGGCGGCCGAGCAAGGGGACGCTTCTGGCCAGTGCTGCCTCGGCTTTTGCCTCGCCAACGGGACCGGGACGGCCAAAAACTTTTCGGACGCGCGGAAGTGGCTGACGCTGGCGGCTGATCAGAAGGACGCCGACGCAAAGTATCAACTGAGACTGCTATTTTTCAGAAAGTACGAAATTTTGAAATGGCGCACGACCGCTTTATATGTCGTTGGATACAGCTTTTTAATTTATCATGCACTCACGACGCCCCTTGGCGTTAATGGCTTTGCGGTGGGTGCATTCCTTCTGATTCTGCTCGGCTGTGGTGGCGTCTTTCTCGCAACAATGATTGTGTTTGAAAAACTCGGACTCAAACAGTGGGACGAAAATGAAGCCAAACTTGAAAATGACCGGATGTGGTCTGCCTTGAAACAAGAGCCGTGGCGCCTTTTGTTTATTCCAGCCGAGGACGGCTTCTTCCTTTTGCCTCTGCTTTACATCGGCATCAATCCCGTTTCGGCTGCTGTCGCCGGGTTGCTATTCGCGGCGGCACACTACCCGTTCTATCCTTGGAAATATTGTGTCCCCAAAGGGATCGCATACTTTCTTGTGGCCTTGTGGGTTCTTCCATATGGCATCTGGTCGGTTATCATCGCTCACATACTTCTCGACCTCGCGCTCTTTGCTCTGGTGTTCGTGATCCATTTAGAGGGAAGGCCGAGCTGGCGGCGGTTGATTCGTGCGCTTCGCACGGAATGAGCAATCATCTTTGGGTCTGGTCGATCCGAAAGCGGCGTTTTAGCTGTCCGCATTGGTTATCAAATCACATCCCCGGCCGGTCTCTTCCACCGGCTTGATTTCCTCCATGCGCAAGAGGTTCGCTCGATCTACTTCGCGCTCGGGGATGTGAATGGTCGGCGTGCTGGGTAACGCTCCCGGGCAGAAATCCGTTTTCTTTGCTCATGAGGCAGCGGATTTTGACTTACGCGTGCGAATAAGTGACAACAAGAGGAGATCGCGTCTGCGTATCGTAACCGGGTTTAAGCGCGTCATTCGCGGATTCCACGCTAACCGAAATCGAACGTTCATCTCCGGCATCGAGAGGCGCAGGAATCGTCCTGGATTACCTTCCGGAGTCAGAAAATCTGGAAGCAAGCAGGCCCATGCGCTTTGTTTCAAAGCGGCTTGTGCCTCGAGAAAGCTTGTACATTGGATATGCGGTGCACAGCCTCCTGGCGCTGTGAGCTGACAAAGCTGCAGTTCGGGCCCGGGCAAAACGAGCGGCAGGCTGTGTTCTTTCAAGGCCTGATGGGCAAGACGCTCGCTTTTGCAGAGTTTTTTTGGCACCCACAGGAATAATTTCGCCTCGGCGAAAACCTTTGATTGCAACGGCCGACTCAAGGTTTCCCGGAGGACAACTCCAAAGTCCAAGGTGAGATCGTGTAAGCGACGTTCGATTTCGTCGTCGGCGATAACTTCCAACGCGAAGCGGGCACCGTCGAAGTTGGCAAGAGCTGGGATTACGAATTGCTTGATGGCGGTGGCGCACGAACCGATGCGGAATGTTTGTTCCTCCTTCAAGCAGCCGCGCCTGAAGTTCGACAAGCCGAGGAGGAAAAACCGCGAGATTCTGGCCAACTCCTTGCCATTGGAAGTCAGGCGTACGCCCTTGCCATGCCTTTCGATCAACCGCGTCCGAAAGAAATCTTCGAGCTCTTTGACCTGGCGACTGTATTGGCTCTGTCGAACGGGATCTGCGCCCGTGGCCTTTACGATGCTGCCGCAGGCGCCGACTTCCACGAAGGCGCGCAATCTGTCCAGCGAAAGCCCACTTTCAGCAAACAGCGCCGTAAACATGACTGGATAGTAAAGATACTTGCAAAAATACAACTACAAAGTTTGCGCGGCCCGGTCCAGGGTCTGGCGGAACATTTAACTTAAAGAACAGGAACATTATGGCCCTTCTTTCCGAGTCGGACAAACGAGCTGTGGATTCAGTACTCGTGGAAGAACTACACGTCGCGCAAGAGCAACTCACTCCAGAAGCCCGATTCGACGAGGATCTTGGCGCGGATTCGCTCACGCTGGTCGAAATCGCTATTGCGTTGGAAGAGCACTTCAATTTGTCGATTCCCGATGAGACGTGGGATGGCGTCAAGACCGTTGGTGATCTGTACGAGATGCTGGCGGAGTTGCTTTACAAGACTAAAGCGCGCTAACTGAATGCGCGCCCATTCGCGCGATCGCTCGGGCTTGCGGCTGTAAATGGTCGGCGTGCCGGGTGACGCTCCCAGGCTCGGCACTGGTTCAGTGCGACTCCGCTTATAAGGCGGAGTTTGTGCCGAGTTTTGAATAATGCCGAGTGAATGGGCTGATTCCTTTGAAAGCTGAAGGAATTACCCATTCTTTGTTTCTCCAACTCGGCATTATCTGGCAGCGTCGGTTGGTCGCGCCTCGGGAATAAATCAGTGAAGCTGCGGCGCATCGTAGGGAGGCGATTTTGGACTCTTCAATAGAATAGCGGAATGAATTGCCCGACGACGTAACTCGCGAAGATGGCCATGGCAACGTCTCCTTCACGCCTCGACCCGCCACGAGTGGCGATTCTGCCGACGGCTACTGCCGGCAACAACAACAGCGTGCTGATTGCCAAGGTGGACGTGATAAAGGCAACACGCCACAACATGATATTGTTCTCCGCATAGGCAAACTCAAGTGCCAGGCAGGCAAGCGCCAGTATCCCGGTGACCACAGGCAGGCTCCATCGTGGCAGCCGCAGCCTGCTGAGGCCGGCGAGCGCCAGCCAGACGACAGGCAGTAGAACAAGCTGCTGGGGAATGCGACGCCACTGCGGAGTCACGCCGACCCACGTCCCCAGCGTCAGGACGAGAGAGATCAGCAGAACCGCCGGAACAATAAATCGTCGAGTGCGTGCCAGGCGGGGATGCAGTTCAGGCAGGCGAAACATCAGGACCAACGCGCTCGCTATTCCCAGCACCAGCCCGGCGAATCGCCACCGCCACGCGGTCGGAGCAGCGGGGACTGGTTTGCCAACAGCAGCGCACGCCGCTTTCACACCGGCATTCACGAGTCCCGGATCGTAGGCTGCGGTTATGTGCTCGGACCAGGGAGAAAAGATTACCTGCGCATTGGTTTGTGCTTTTAACCAACTCCCGATCAGTGGCCTGAATTTGCCGAATCGAGCCATCAACAGGAGGAGCGGCGGTCCGCGCTCGCCCACGTCGGCCTGGGCTTCGAGCCCAATGAAGAGCTTTGGCCAAAAGCCGTCTTCACGCACACTCCAGGCGCCAACGGCACCGCCCATCGAATGGCCGATGAAGACGTCCACGGCTCCAAGCGCCCGCTCTAGCTTCGGGAGATTGAAATAGATGTTGGTGACGGA
>JAKEEH010000175.1 GCA_022616725.1 Limisphaerales bacterium
CTAAAGGGTGGACACCAAACGGCCTACAATACTTCAAAGACGTCCAGGATCTCCAGGGTCGCTCTGGCCAGACGGACCACTTTACCCTCGATGGTCACAACGATCGTATCGCGGGGCGGCGGCGGCAACTGTACCGTAACTTCCGCGGGCAAGGGGTCGCATTGCTTGTACACCTCCGCGGGCATGACCTCTCCCTGCACGCACTTGTTTTGCCAGCCTGGAGGCAACTCGCGCCCGCGGGCATGCTTCTTGGCCAGTCCTGGCGGCAGACCCTTGGCTTTTTTTCCACCCTTGGCTGGACCGCCGCCATTGCCGCCGTAATACGCTTGAATGATTTCCCGTTCTCGCGATGTAAATACAAGGGTCACGGTCGCGACGGGTTGCTTTTTGGCATGACCTGGCGGGGCGCTCCCGACTTTCTTCGCCTGACCAGGCGGAACGTGCGCCACTGTCGGGGCCGGGTGCGGATGCGCATGCGGGTGTGCGTGCGGCGGATGGGTGTGCGGATGCTCGACCACAACAACCTGTGTTGGCGGAGGCGCTGGGGCTGGCTTCACGACAACGACTGGCGGCGGAGCAGCCGGGGGATGAACGACGACCCTGGGTGGAGGTGGGGAGGCCGGTGGCGGGACGGGCCGCACGACACGGGCATGGTGATGGTGGTGACTACAACCTGCCAACGCAAACACCAGCGTGGCGCCTGAAGCGAGTACGCAAATCACTTTCATAAAGAAACGTCAATGTTCTGGACAATTGTGACCGCGATTGAGGCACAGCCGATGCCCCTCGCGAGCCACGAGCGTCGATTGAGCACCACAAGTGCCAGACCTCATCTGGCCAGAGATCAGGGCTGCGCAGGGAGAGATTAGATGTCGAGCTGACTTACCGCGCGCACGCCTGGAATGTCATAAAAGTGCTTGTCGAATGTGAGCACGACCGCGCCCGTCCGCCGGGCACAACAGCCGATAACGATGTCCGTCAAGGGAAGGATAACTCCGGTGCGGTCGAGTTTCCAAACCGTCATCTCGACCGCCTCCCACAGGCTATCATCAATTGGCACATAGATCATCACCTCCCAGACGCGCTGGAACCGGTGGAGCACGTTTGGGTCGCGAATGCCTCGGCCGACCTCGCAACGCACTACACCGCAGGTGACGAGATCCCGGGTAGCGGCAGCGAGCGCGAGGGCCTTGAGGGGATCGCGGCCCTCACGCATCATTTGTATATAGTAACTGCTATCGGCCAGTACGGGACTTGCGGCCATAGGTGACAGGCTTGCTCTCGAGTTCCGGCGCGGCAGAAGCTGGGTCGAAGGCCTCCTTCAATTCACTGGCCGACAAGCCCAGGCCTTCCGAGGTCAACCGCCTCAACTCGGCCCTGCGATCCATTTCGCGCAAGGCCAAATCGATTGCGAGCGTCTTGCTTTTGGCGCCCGTGGCGGCCATCACCCTCTCGAGTAAGGCATCATCTATGTTCATCGTCATCTTCATCGCACCTACAATATATGGCATGCGAACCATATCTCAAGTATTTTCTGTTTTTTTTTGCGTCTCGAGTTTTGCAAAAAAACATTCGGAAATACTGTTGACAGTGAGGGTCTGCTTACCTAAGTTTCGACCCCAGTTTAGCGGGCCGGGAAAGTAGGGAAGACCATAAGCCCTTTGGTTTTTGCAAGAAGCCGGGGTTTATGGTGTTTTGTCGTTTTTTCCGGCTGCTAAAGATGGGATATGAGTCTGGTGCAGGCCCATGTAGCTCAGTCGGCAGAGCGCGTCCTTGGTAAGGACGAGGTCATCAGTTCAATCCTGATCATGGGCTCCAGTCTCAAGTGAGAGTTGAGAGTGCAAAGTGGAGAATGGCAAACGCTGAAAAGGCCGAAGCGAATTGGTGAGAATTTAAAGCAGTAATAAAACGATAAACCAACGAAAGCAGGAGACAGCAATGGCAAAAGAACAGTTTCAACGCACTAAGCCGCACGTGAACGTGGGTACCATCGGGCATGTGGACCATGGAAAGTCAACCCTTACGGCCGCTATTGTAGAAGTGCAGGCGCGTAAGAACCTGGCGAAGAAAATCTCCTATGCTGAAATTACGAAGGGCGGGACGGTTCGCGATGAAACCAAGACAGTCACGATCGCTGTGTCCCACGTCGAATACGAGAGCGAACAGCGCCATTACGCGCACGTCGATTGCCCGGGTCACGCCGACTACGTGAAGAACATGATCACTGGCGCCGCGCAAATGGACGGCGCGATCCTTGTGGTTAGCGCGGCGGACGGCCCAATGCCGCAGACACGCGAACACATCCTGCTGGCCCGCCAGGTGGGCGTACCCGCGATTGTCGTTTATTTGAACAAAGTCGATCTGGTCGATGACCCGGAACTGCTTGACCTCGTGGAGATGGAAATTCGCGACCTGCTCACGAAGTATCAGTTTCCGGGGGAGAAGACTCCGATTATCCGCGGCAGCGCCACGCAGGCGATGGCCGGCAAGCCTGAAGGCGAAAAGTCCATCCAGGATTTGCTGAGCGCGATCGACAGCTTTATCCCGTTGCCGACGCGCGAAGTGGACAAGCCGTTTTTGATGTGTATCGAAGACGTGTTTAATATTGAAGGTCGCGGGACGGTGGTGACGGGCCGCGTTGAGCGTGGTGAACTTCAGCGCATGTCTGAAGTGGAGATCGTGGGGCTCCGCGAGACGCGCAAGACAGTGGCGACGGATATTGAAATGTTCCGCAAACTGCTGGATAAGGCCAGCGCGGGCGATAACGTGGGCGTGCTGCTGCGCGGCACCAAGAAGGAAGAGGTCGAACGGGGGATGGTTCTGGCCAAGCCGGGGACGATCACGCCTCACACTGAATTCAAGGCCGAAGTGTACGTGCTATCGAAGGACGAAGGTGGCCGGCACACGCCGTTTTTCACCAATTACCGGCCGCAGTTCTATTTCCGGACGACGGATGTTACGGGCACGGTAACGCTTCCTGACGGAGTTGAAATGGTGATGCCCGGTGATAATGTTTCGGTTACGGTCAAGGTTATAGCGCCGGTCGCCATGGAAAAGGGCCAGCGATTTGCCATTCGCGAAGGCGGCCGCACGATTGGCGCGGGGCGCATTTCCGAAGTCGTCAAGTAAAGATTTGTGTAACAGGAGCGCGGGGGTGACAAATCCTCGCTCTCCTTTTTGGTCTGAACGAACATACAATAACAATTAAGCGTAGGGCGATAGCTCAATTGGTAGAGTAGCGGTCTCCAAAACCGTCGGTTGGGGGTTCGAGTCCCTCTCGCCCTGCCAGTCACGGCAAAGCCGGAGGGGTGGCAGAGTGGTCTATCGCGACGGTCTTGAAAACCGTTATGGCTTAACGGCCATCGGGGGTTCGAATCCCTCCCCCTCCGCCAGTTAGTTTTTGTGAATCAAAACGAGTATATTTGGTTGGGAGTATGGGTGGCGGTCATCGCCGCCGCATTCCTGTTCCTGTGGCGGCGAGGGCATTTGACTCGCCTGGCGAATTACATCGCGGAGACGCGGGAAGAGCTCAGGAAGTGCACCTGGCCGACGCGGGATGAACTGAAGGGGTCCACCGTCGTGGTGATGATTTCGATCGCGATTTTGGCGGTGTTCACCATCGGTGTGGATCGCGTTTTGTTCGAGGTCATTAAATTTATGCTGAAGGGATGAACGACGTGGCCATGAAAACTCAGTGGTTTGTGATTCACACTCTGTCCGGGCAAGAGCAGAAGGTCAAAGACAGCATCGAAAAGCGTCTGAAGGCCGAGGAAATGGGTGAATATATCAAGGAAGTGCTGGTGCCGATGGAGAAGGTCGCCGAGGTCCGAAGTGGCAAAAAAACCGTCTCAACGCGCAAACTGCACCCTGGCTACGTTTATATTGAGATGGCTTTGCTGGACGACAACCGGCGCATTCTTGAGAAACCGTGGTATTTCATCCGCGATACGCCTGGAATCATTGGATTTGTTGGAGGCGACCGGCCGATTCCGGTCACACCTGAAGAAATCGCTGTGATCAAAGAACAGGTCTCGGAATCAGAAGATACGGAACGGCCAAAGGTCCATTTCGATGTGGGCGAGACCATCAAGATCAACGATGGTCCCTTCCTGAATTTCAGCGGCGTGATCGAGGAGATCGAACCGGAACGGGGCAAGTTGAAGGTGACCGTGAACATTTTCGGCCGGAACACACCAGTGGAGCTGGAGTATTGGCAGGTGGAGAAAGCCTAGGCAGTTCAGAGTTGAGAGTGCCCTTCGGGGTTAGAGAGAAAAGCGATTGTTGTATGGCGAAGAAAGTTACAGGTATTATCAAGCTGCAAATCCCGGCGGGGCAGGCGAACCCGGCGCCGCCGGTAGGTCCTGCGCTGGGTCAGCAGGGCGTCAACATCATGGCGTTCTGCAAGGAGTTCAATGCCGCGACGAAGGGCGATGCAGGGATGGTGATTCCGGTCGTCATCACGGTTTACCAGGATAAGTCATTCACTTTCATCACGAAGTCGCCGCCAGCATCGGTGTTGCTGAAAAAAGCCGCTGGAATTGCCACGGGTTCGAAAGCGCCGAACAAGGATAAAGTGGGCAAGGTGACAAAGAAGCAGGTAATGGACATTGTAAAAATCAAGCTCAAAGACTTGAACGCGACCAATGAAGAGGCCGCGTTTCGGGTGGTTGCGGGAACGGCCCGAAGCATGGGCATCGAAGTCGTCGGATAACATAAACGCGGGAGAGTTCGACTCGTCTGCACCGCTCATAAAGAGAATGCCAAGCAAAAGATACAGAAAAGCCGCGGAACAGGTGGATGGCGCGAAAGTCTATCCCCTGAAAACTGCCGTGGAAGTATTGGCCAAATTTCCCAAGGCCAAGTTCAACGAAACAATTGATCTCGCGTTCCGTTTGGGGGTGGACCCGAAGCAGTCCGACCAGATGGTGCGCGGCACTGTGCCGTTGCCGCACGGAAGCGGCAAAACCGTTAAGGTGCTCGTGTTTGCCAAAAGCGGCGCGGCGGCGGATGCGGCGCGAGCGGCAGGCGCCGAGTATGTCGGCTTCGACGACATGATAAAAAAGTGTCAGGAGGGTTGGACAGACTTCGACGTGGCGATCGCCACGCCAGAAGCGATGGCGGAAGTGAGGAAGCTAGGCAAAGTGCTCGGTCCTCGCGGGCTGATGCCAAATCCGAAGACGGGCACTGTAACCGATGATACCGGCAGGGCGGTCAAAGAGGTAAAAGCGGGCCGCGTGGAGTTCAAAATTGACAAAGCCGGGAACGTGCACGTGCCGGTTGGGAAGGCGTCGTTTACGGCGGTGCAGATTGAGGAGAACGCGCGCGCGGTGATCGACGCGGTTGCAAAGGCTCGGCCCCACAGCGTCAAAGGCGAATTTATCCAGAATTGCACGATTTCGGCGACGATGAGCCCGCCGGTGCGCCTGGATATTCGGGAGTTTCACGTTGCCTAAGATTGAGGAGATAGATCATGCGTGCTGAAAAGACGAATATTACCGCGGAATACAAAACCCGGCTGAACAATTCACCATTCTTTGTTGTGGTGGATTACAAGGGGTTAAAAGTCGGACCGATTACCGAACTGCGCAAGCGCCTGGCCAAAGCGGGCGCGGAGTTGCACGTGGTGAAGAATTCGATATTCCGGATCGCGGCGAAAGAAGCGGGCGTTGGCGAGCTCAATGGCGCCCTGACGGGGCAAATTGCCGTCGTAACCGGGCCAAAGGACATTTCGGCGGCAGCGAAGGTGATTAAAACATTCGCGGCTGAATTTGACAAGCCGAAAATCAAGTTCGGCTACCTGAATAATAAACGGCTGGAGGGCGAGCAATTGAAGGCGCTGGCGGACCTTCCATCGATGGACGTGCTGCGCGGCAAACTGCTGGGGCTGTTGAACACGCCGGCGACGCGCCTTGTCCAGTTATTGAACACGCCGGCAAGCCAGTTGGCCCGGGTGCTCCAGGCCAAGGTTGACAAAGGATAATTTAAATTTCCGGATCCGCCGGCCAGCGGACCCGGAACTCACACAAACAACAAAGTAAATCGTCGGTTCGCGGGCCGTGAACTGAAAACATCCGTGGCCTCGGATGACGACGAGACTGAAAGGTAACATGGCTGATATAGCAAAAGTAGTAGATGAACTGAGCGGCTTTACGGTGATGGAAATTGCCGATCTCGTAAAGCAGCTCGAAGCGAAGTGGGGTGTCACCGCCGCCGCGCCGGTTATGGCCGCGCCGGCCGGGGGGGCTGCCGCAGGCGGAGCCGCCGCTCCGGCCGCGGAGGCGCAGACCGCGTTTGACGTGATCCTGGCCTCGGTCCCGGCAGACAAGAAGATCGCGGTCATCAAGGCCGTCCGCGAAGTGAAGGCTGGGTTGGGCCTGGCGGAAGCCAAGGCGCTGGTCGAAGGCGCGCCGAAACCCGTCTTGGAGGGAGCACCGAAGGCCGACGCCGATGCGGCCAAGAAGAAGCTCGAGGAAGCAGGGGCCAAAGTCGAAGTCAAATAAGGTTGCAGTTATTTGGAGCGGCGGGCTTGCCCGCCGCTCCACACCAGCTATAGTAGTTAAACGTTGTAAAGTTTTTTGTTGAATCGGCAAGTTTCCCGAGGAGCGGGATTCTTGCCTTCTGTCGTTATTAATAAAATCGGCTGGCGAGCCGCCAGCCAACCCAGGAACGTAAAAATGCCATCGCGAGCCACTGATAGAATTAACTTCGGTAAGATCAAAGAGGTTATATCGCCGCCGAACCTGATCGAGCTGCAGACCAACTCCTACGCTGAGTTTCTGCAACTGGATATTGCCGCCAACCGGCGCAAAAACACCGGGCTGCAAGCGGTGTTCAAAGAAGTCTTTCCGATCGAGAGCTACGATGGAAAGTGCGTCCTTGATTATCACAGCTACGAAATTGGCGAGCCCAAGCTGGACTGGCTCGAATGTCTGCGCGAAGGCGTTACGTTCGGCGCGCCGCTGTATGTGACCTTCCACCTCAAAGAAGAGAAGGGGACCAAGGAAGAAAAGGTGTTCATGGGTGAGTTGCCCTTGATGACGCCGCAGGGGACCTTCGTGATTAACGGGGCTGAACGGGTTATTGTGAGCCAGTTGCACCGTTCCCCGGGGCTCGCGTTTGAGGCCACGCAGCATCCGAACGGCAAGATGCTGCATTCATTCCGCATCATTCCCGACCGAGGGTCGTGGTATGAGGCGCAGTTCGACACCAGCGACTTGCTGTATGTCTATCTTGACCGGAAAAAGCGGCGCCGCAAATTCCTGACCACCACATTTTTCCGAGCGCTTACGTTCCTGGACGAAGGGAAGAACAAAGGGACAGGTTCAGACGCCGACATTCTCAAAATGTTTTACGAGATCGAGGAACTGACCGTGAAGGAAGCGGAGAAGCTCGAGGATATCGGCAACAAGGTTTTGATTGAGGATGCCATCGACCCCGATAAAGGCGTGGTAGTAGCGCGCGCCTTCGAACCGCTCTCGAAAGCAGTGGTAAAGCAGATTGCAGAACTGGGCGTCAATAAGATTCGGGTGGTGGATACGACCGCGGACGACGGGATCGTCATCAAATGCATGAAGAAAGATCCTACAAAGAACGAAGAGGAGGCCCTCAAGGATATTTATCGGCGCCTTCGTCCGGGGGATCCGCCGACCGCGGCAAATGCCCGCGCCTTGATCAAACGATTGTTTTTTGACCCTAAACGTTACGACCTTGGGCGCGTCGGGCGTTACAAGATCAATCAAAAGCTCGGCATTAAAGACGAGACAGACTCGCGCATTTTGACCAAGGAGGATTTGGTCGCCGCGACGAAGTATCTCCTGCGCCTCAAAAAAGGCGAAGGCGTGCTGGACGATATCGATCATCTCGGCAGCCGGCGCATCCGCACGGTGGGTGAACTGCTCGCCAATCAGTGCCGCGTCGGGTTGGCGCGTACCGAGCGGCTGGTGAAGGAGCGGATGACTCTGTTCGATCAGGGGCTGGAAACGATGACGCCGCAAAAGCTCATCAATCCGAAGGCCTTGTCGGCGGTGATTCGCGATTTCTTCGGACGCAGCCAGCTCTCGCAGTTCATGGACCAGATTAATCCGCTGGCGGAACTGACACACAAGCGCCGGCTTTCCGCGCTCGGACCGGGGGGATTGTCGCGCGACCGCGCAGGATTCGAAGTTCGCGACGTGCATCCGTCGCATTACGGGCGAATTTGCCCCGTCGAAACGCCGGAAGGACCGAACATTGGGTTGATCGCCTCGCTTGCGACTTTCGCCCGTGTCAACGATTTCGGCTTCCTGGAGACGCCCTACCGCAAGGTGGAGAAAGGTCGCGTGACCAATCACATTGATTACCTCACTGCCGACCGCGAGGAGCAGTTTATCGTCGCCCAGGCCAATGCGCCGGTGGACGACAAGGGTCATTTTACGACGCAGCGCGTGCCCTGCCGTGCCAAAGGCGACTTCATTGACGTGGAACCAAACCGCGTTGATTACATGGACGTATCGCCGAAGCAGCTCGTCTCGGTGGCCGCGAGCCTGATTCCGTTCCTGGAACACGACGACGCAAACCGTGCGTTGATGGGGTCAAACATGCAGCGCCAGGCCGTGCCACTGCTCGTGACCGAAGCGCCGCTGGTGGCCACCGGTCTCGAAGATCGTGTTGCCCGCGATTCACGCGCGGTGGTGGCTTGCGAGGCTGGCGGCAAGGTGGCGTCAGTGACGGGCAGCCAGGTTATCATCACCGACGACGGCAAGCTGCCGGAAGGCAAGAAGAAGATTCGGCACGACCCGGCGAGTGGCATCTACGTTTATCCAATTCGGAAATTCATGCGCTCCAACGCGGCGACGTGCATTAATCAAAAGATTCTGGTCGAGAAAGGTCAGTCGGTGCGTTCTTCGCAAGTGATCGCGGACGGCCCGTGCACGTCCGGGGGCGAGTTGGCCCTTGGGCGCAACGTGCTCTGCGCGTTCATGCCATGGAACGGCTACAATTTCGAGGACGCCATCCTGATCAGCGAGCGAATCGTGAAGGACGACGTGTTTACGTCGATCCATATCGACGAGTTTGAGGTAGGGGCGCGCGATACGAAGCTGGGTCCCGAAGAGATTACGCGTGACATCCCGAACCTCGGAGATGAAGCGCTCAAGAATCTCGGGCCCGACGGCGTGATTCGCGTCGGGGCCGAGGTGAAGCCGGGCGACATCCTGGTGGGCAAAATTACGCCGAAGAGCGAAACGGAACTGGCGCCCGAAGAACGCCTGTTGCGGGCGATCTTTGGCGAAAAAGCGGCGGATGTGAAGGACACATCGCTGAAGGTCCCATCGGGTACTTATGGCATTGTGATGGACGTGAAGGTTTCCTCGAAGAAGGAGAAGGAAACCGATCGGGATCGCGCGCCGGACCTCGACGGCAAGAAGGGATCTAAACAGGTCCAGGACGAATACAAGACGAAGATTGAAGAACTGCGCGAGCAACTGACCGAAGCGCTGAGCAATATTCTGCTTGGAGAGAAAATTCCGCTGGATGTCGTGAATTCCGAGACCGGAGAAATCATCATTCCCGCCAACCGCAAGATCACCAAAACGCTGCTGCGCAAGCTGGCGGGGGTTTATGACCGCATCGAAATCGATCCGTCGCCCATTCGGAACAAGATCAATGAAATCATCGGCAGCTTTAAGAAGAAGTTTGACGATCTGCAGATGCAGCACGACGAGGAAATGGAGCGAGCCGAGGCCGGCGACGAAGTGGACGTCGGAATCATCAAGCAGGTAAAGGTTTACATCGCCTCGAAGCGAAAGCTTTCGGTGGGTGACAAGATGGCCGGACGTCATGGCAACAAGGGTGTCGTTGCGAAGATTGTGCCCGAGGAAGACATGCCGTTCCTCGAAAACGGAACGGCTGTTGATATCGTGCTGAACCCGCTCGGCGTGCCTTCACGCATGAACGTGGGACAGGTGCTGGAGACGCATCTGGGCTGGGCGGCAAGGCTGCTCGGACTGAAGTTCGCCACGCCGGTGTTTGATGGCATCAAAGAAAAAGAGATCCGTGGTTACTTGAAAGAAGCCAAACTGCCGGAGCACGGGAAGACGCGCCTCTTCGATGGCCGCACCGGCGAGCCGTTCGATCAGGAGATCGTCGTTGGCTACATTTACATGATGAAGCTCGGTCACCTCGTGGCCGACAAGATTCACGCCCGCGCGGTCGGGCCGTATTCGCTGGTCACGCAACAACCCCTGGGCGGCAAGGCGCAATACGGCGGTCAGCGCTTCGGCGAGATGGAGGTTTGGGCTATGGAAGCCTATGGCTCGGCCTACACGCTGCAGGAACTGCTGACGGTCAAATCCGATGACGTGCAGGGGCGCACGCGAATCTACGAGAGTATCGTCAAGGGCGACAACTGCCTGGAGGCGGGCGTGCCCGAGTCATTCAACGTCCTTGTCAAGGAAATGCAATCTTTGGGCATGGACGTCAAAGTGGGTTACTCGAACCCGCTCGAACAGCCGCAGGCGCCGCAAACGACGCTGGCGAATCTTGGATAAGAAAGCGGATCTAACAGTTATTTTGATATTTTTATGTTGACTACTAAAGAATCCACCCGCGAGTTGCTCGGCTTGGACAAAGTGAACCAGGTCGAATACGTCGCGATCTCCGTGGCATCACCGGAGGCGATCCGGTCGTGGTCCAAGGGGGAAGTGAAGAACCCCGAGACCATCAATTATCGCACCTTCAAACCGGAAAAGGGCGGTTTGTTCTGCGAGCGCATCTTCGGTCCGGTCAAGGACTGGGAATGCTCCTGTGGCAAATACAAGCGCATTAAGCACCGCGGCGTTGTTTGCGACCGCTGCGGCGTTGAAGTGACCCTGGCCCGCGTCCGCCGCGAGCGCATGGGACACATCGAACTGGCCGTGCCGGTGTCGCACATCTGGTTTTTCAAGTGCATGCCCTCGCGCATCGGGTTGATGCTGGACATGACGGCGCGCAACCTCGAGCGGGTGATCTATTACGAAGATTATATGGTCATCAATCCCGGTTCCACGCCGCTCAAACTGCATCAGTTGTTGAGCGAGCACGAATACCGCGAAGCCCGCGAAACCTACGGGCCGGATGCGTTCGTGGCCAAGATGGGCGCCGAAGCCGTGCGTGAAGCGCTGGCCAACGTCGATCTCCACAAGAGCGTCGAGCAGTTGCAGATCGCGATGACCGAAACCAAGAGCAAACAGATTCGCAAGAAGATCGCCAAGCGCATCAAACTGCTCCAGGCATTCACGGCCAACAAGAGCCGTCCAGAGTGGATGATCCTGATCGTGCTGCCGGTCATCCCGCCGGATTTGCGTCCGCTGGTGCCGCTGGAAGGGGGCCGTTTCGCGACCTCTGACCTGAACGACCTCTATCGCCGTGTCATCAACCGCAACAACCGGCTGAAGAACCTCCTCCAGCTCAAGACGCCGGAAGTCATTATCCGCAACGAGAAGCGCATGCTCCAGGAAGCCGTCGATGCGTTGTTCGATAACGGTCGGCACGGCCGCGCAGTTACGGGCGCGGGCAATCGCGCCCTCAAGTCTTTGAGCGACATGCTCAAGGGCAAAAGCGGACGTTTCCGCCAGAACCTGCTGGGCAAACGCGTCGATTACTCGGGCCGTTCGGTCATCGTCATCGGCCCCGAACTCAAGCTCAACCAGTGCGGCCTGCCCAAGAAGATGGCCCTCGTCTTATTCGAACCGTTCATCATCCGCCGGCTCAAGGAACTCGGTTACGTGCACACCGTGCGCTCGGCCAAGAAGATGATCGAGCGCCAGTCTCCCGAAGTCTGGGACATTCTCGAAGAAGTCACCAGGGGCCATCCCGTCCTGCTGAACCGCGCCCCGACACTGCACCGGCTTTCGATCCAGGCCTTCGAGCCGTTGCTCATCGAAGGCGAAGCCATTCGCATTCACCCCCTGGTCTGCACCGCCTACAACGCCGACTTCGACGGCGACCAGATGGCCGTGCACGTGCCCCTCTCGGTCGAGGCGCAGATGGAGGCTCGTTTGCTCATGATGGCGCCCAACAACATCTTCAGCCCCTCCAGCGGCAAACCCATCATGACCCCGACCCAGGACATTACCCTGGGTTGCTATTACTTGACCGCCGAGCCGCGCGAACACGGAAAAAAAGAACCCCGCTTGAAGCTCTTTGGCTCCAAGAGCGAAGTGCTCTTTGCCTACGCCGACGGCGCGGTCCACACCCATGACAAGATCAAGCTGGCCAATCCGGACTTCGGCAGACAGAGCGAATACGGCGACGCGGCCCACAAAGTCATCGAGACCACCGTCGGCCGCGTCATCTTCAGCGAAATCTGGCCCGACGAACTTGGGTTCCCCAACAAAGTCGTTGGCAAGCCCCAGCTCGGTGACCTCATCTGGCGTTGCTACAAGGTCTGCGGCCACGAAAAAACCGTCGGCGCCCTCGACCGCCTCAAGGAGCTCGGCTTCCGCGAGGCCACTCGCGCCGGCGTCTCCATCGGCATCGACGACATGATCATCCCCAAGGAGAAGACGCACGAGATCGAGGCCGCGCAGAAGCAGATCAGCGAAGTCGAGAAGCAATATCGCAAGGGCGTCATCACCCCCGGCGAACGCTACAACAAAGTCATTGACATCTGGACCCATTGCACCGACCAGATCGCCAACGTCATGCTTCGCACCCTCGACCACAACCAGGGCAAGCGCGAATTCAATCCCGTTTCCCTTATGGTCGATTCCGGCGCCCGCGGCAATCGCCAGCAGGTCCGCCAGCTCGCCGGCGTTCGCGGCCTCATGGCCAAACCTTCCGGCGACATCATCGAGAAGCCCATCCTCTCCAACTTCCGCGAAGGCCTCACCGTGCTGGAGTATTTCATCTCCACCCACGGCGCCCGCAAGGGTCTGGCCGACACCGCCCTCAAGACCGCCGACTCCGGTTATATGACCCGCAAGCTCGTGGACGTCGCCCAGGACGTCATCATCCGCGAGGACGATTGCGGCACCAGCAACGGCATCTGGGTCCAGGCCATCTACGAGGGCGAAGACGAAGTCGTCAAACTCAGC
Organism: Limisphaerales bacterium; assembly: GCA_022616725.1. Taxonomy (GTDB): domain Bacteria; phylum Verrucomicrobiota; class Verrucomicrobiia; order Limisphaerales; family JAKEEH01; genus JAKEEH01. Next base: position 13,053 of record JAKEEH010000175.1, read on the forward strand.
GAACGCCTCGTCGGCCGCTTCTCCTGCGATGACATCAAGGATCCACGCAACCCGAAGGAACTCGTCACCAGGGCCAACGAGGAAATCGATGAACTGCGCGCCAAAGCCATCGAGAATTCGGGCGTCGAGAAAGTCAAGATTCGCTCCGTGCTCACCTGCGAAAGCAAATACGGCGTGTGCATCGCCTGTTACGGGCGCAACCTGGCCACCGGCCGCCTGGTCGAGCTCGGCGAGGCCACCGGGATCATCGCCGCCCAATCCATCGGCGAACCGGGTACCCAGCTCACCATGCGCACCTTCCACATCGGCGGCGTCGCTGCGGGCACTTTCAAACAGCCCGTCATCAAGCCCAAGTTTGAGGGCATCGTCCGCTACAATGACATCCGTTTCGTCGAGCTCGAGGACGGCAACAACATCGTCCTCAACAAGAACGGCTCCATCTCCATCATCAATGAAGACGGCCGCGAACTCGAGACCCACAACATCGTCGTCGGCTCCGTCATCTCGGTTCCCGACAAGGGCAAGGTCAAAAAAGGCGACACCCTCGTCCAATGGGACCCCCACAACGTCCCCATCCTCTCGGAGAAAGCAGGCCGCGTGCGGTTCCACGACATCATCGAGGGCGTCACGATGAAACAGGAGTTGGACCAGCTCACAGGCCAGGAAGCCATCGTCATCATCGAGCACAAAGAAGACCTCCACCCCCAGATCATCATCACCGACGAGAAAGGCGAGCCGCTGGCCAACTACCCCATCCCTTCAGGCGCTCACGTCGTCGTCAACCAGCACGACCGCATCGTCGCCGGCACGCTCATGGCCAAGACCCCGCGCAAACAGGCCAAGACCAAGGACATCACCGGTGGGCTCCCTCGCGTCGCCGAGCTCTTCGAGGCCCGCCGTCCCAAGGACGCCGCCGAGATCTCCAAGATCGACGGCATCGTCGATTTCGGCCCCAGCGTCCGCGGCAAACGCTGCATCCTGATCAAGGACCAGCAGACGGCCACCGAGGAGGAACACCTCATCCCCATCGGCAAACACGTCATCGTCTTCAAGGGCGACTTCGTCCGCAAAGGCCAGCAACTCACCGAAGGCCCCATCGACCCCCACGAAATCCTCGACATCTGCGGGCCGCAAGAACTCCAGGAACACCTCGTCAACGAAGTCCAGGAAGTTTACCGCCTCCAGGGCGTCACCATCAACGACAAGCACATCGAGATCATTGTCCGCCAGATGCTCCGCAAAGTCCGCATCACCGAGCCGGGCGACACCTCCTTCCTCTGGGGCGAACAGATCGACCGCATCGAATTCGACAACGAAAACCAGCGCGTCGAAAAAATGGGCGGCAAACCTGCCGAGGCCCAGCCGGTGCTCCTGGGCATCACAAAGGCCTCGCTGGAGACCGAGAGCTTCCTCAGCGCCGCCTCCTTCCAGGACACCACCCGCGTCCTCACCGAAGCCGCCACCATGGCCAAGGTCGATTACCTCCGCGGTTTCAAAGAAAACGTCATCATGGGCCACATCATCCCTGCCGGGACCGGCTTCCAGAACCACCGCAAGGTCAAGGTCAAACCCCTCGTCGAAATCGACGAAGAAGAACTGCCGCCGGTGAGCGAAGCCAACGCCGCCCTCTTCGAACAACCCTTGGCCGGTTAAACTCAGCGACACGACCACTCTACACGAAAGAGCAGCCCTAACCCGGCTGCTCTTTTGCTCTTTTCATTTCCTGGAGTCTGTAACCCCCGACGTCAGGAGGGGGCTGATCTCGTGTCGGCTGTTCACCAATCCATGGGCACCTCTGCGTACGCAGTCCAACGCTGCCGCTTCAACGCTTCAACCTTTCCGCGCCAATTTCCAGCTTTCGTCAACTTTTTTTCCAAACTTTTTTGTCGCGTACTGGCGCATACTGTCGCGTACTGGCGCATACTGGCGCATACTGGCATGAAAGGAATTCCCCTTGACAGTCGATTTCCAAAAACCGGGTGTATAATTAGGCCGATGAAAAGAAAATTATAAAAACGATTATTAACAACTGACTAAAACATATGCACAGCAACGACATCAAAAACCAATTCATTCAGCTCCGCGCCAAGGGCCTCAGCTACCGCACCATTGCCGAGCAGCTCAAGATCTCCAAATCCGTCGCCGGCAACTGGGCCACCGAATGCGAAGCTGAGATCCAGAACCAGGCCGCCTTCGA
>JAKEEH010000176.1 GCA_022616725.1 Limisphaerales bacterium
AAAGTGCTCGGCGAACCGACGCTTCGCGACATCGCACGCGAGCTCGTCGATGGCGTCCGGAAGAACGTGACCATCGACTGGACCGTAAAGGAAAGCGTCCGCGCCAAACTCCGTGTGCTGGTGAAACGCATCCTCAAGAAGTACGGCTATCCGCCGGACAAACAGGAACAGGCAACGCAGACCGTATTGAAGCAGGCGGAGCTGCTGTGCGCCGATTGGGCAGCATGAGCGAAAACAATAGTCATTTTTTCGACGGCAAGGCTTCGTTGTGGTAAGAATGTTTCATGTCCGATACCGTCATCTGCCCGAACTGCAAGTTTGAGATCGAAGTCACAGAGGTGCTCTCGGCTCAGCTGCGCACGAAGTTGCAGAAGGAATTCGAGGCGGATTTCCGCAAGAAGGAAGCGTCTATCGCGGAGCGGGAAAGGGAAGTGGCCCGCGCCAAGGAAGACGTCGCCAAAGCCGAGAAAGAGGTTGACCGCCGCGTCAGCGACCAACTCGCCAAAGAACGGAAACAGCTTTCCGAAGAGGCGCTCGCGAGCGCCCGTGAGCAGGTCGCGTTGGAGATTCGGGACAAAGATCAGCAGCTATCGGACGTCAACAAGAAACTGAAGTCTGCCCAGGACGCGGAACTCACGCTTCGCAAAGATCGCCGAGACTTGGAGGAGCAGAAAGCAACGCTGGAATTGACGCTCACTCGCCAGTTGGATGAGGAGCGGGCCAAGATTCGCGAGGCCGCGAAAAAGGAAGCCGTTGAAGAGCGTCAGCTCAAGGACGCCGAGAAGGACAAGCTGATCAACGATTTGCGCACCCAGCTTGACGACATGAGGCGCAAGGCCGAGCAGGGGTCTCAGCAGTTGCAGGGTGAGGTTTTGGAAACCACGCTGGAAGAGCTGCTCCGCCAGCACTTTCCATTTGATGAAATCACTCCCGTGCCGAAGGGCATTCATGGTGGTGACGTAGTCCACATGGTCCGTGACGTTTCCGGCGCCGTGTGCGGCATTATCTTGTGGGAATCCAAACGAACGAAGGCTTGGAGCGATGGCTGGCTTCCGAAGCTCCGCGATGACCAGCGTGCGGCAAAAGCGCAGATCGCCATTCTCGTCAGCCTTGAATTGCCCAAAGAGGTGACGACTTTCAGTTGTGTTGAAGGCGTCTGGGTCAGTTCCGTCGTGTGTGCCATCAGTCTTGCTCACGCACTTCGCGCCGGGATGCTGGAGATTGGCGCAGCAAAACGCGCGCTCGATGGCCGACATGACAAGATGGAGGTGCTCTACAAGTACCTTTCGGGCCAGGAATTCCGGCACCGAGTCGAGGGCATCGTGGAGGCGTTCAAGACACTCCGTGATGAATTTGAGACCGAGAAGCGAGCCACGCAACGAATGTGGGCCAAGCGGGAAAAACAACTTGAACGGGCGGCTGCACAGACAGCAGGAATGTACGGAGACCTGAGCGGAATCATCGGCGGCGCGCTGCCGCAGATTGAAGCGTTGGCATTGCCAGCTCCTGGGTCAGAGTCACCTGCTGCCAACGACACCGAGTCTCCAGAGTAAAGCGAGACTCGCCGCCGACGCCGGATTGACGAAGCAATGGAACAGTGGTGTGACGTGTAGTCGTCCAGAGCATTGCGAAATTCGTTGGACACAGGCAGCAAATCGTGGTCGATGAGGCGACTCATTTGACGATGGACTTGCGCCCCAACTTTGCGTCAGTTAAAGTGCGTGAAACCCACTTTCCCTGACGTGCAAATCGCACCTCACAACTATCGGCTACCGCGCGATGAATCGACTGTCTCGTCAAGCGACGAGCAAATGTCGGCGATCGCTCAAGCATCGCGCCATCAGTCGGCTCGGTCGTCAAGTGTCGACGCGATTCCCGCGTTCGGTGGCCGCAAGCATTTGACGCAACTCGAACTTTGTGCCCGAATCACCGAAGCCGCTGAAGCCTGGCTCGCGAAGTCGCCATCGCCTCAGACTCGCGACAGTTACGGCCGCGATCTTCAGGCGTTCCTGATTTGGGTGGGCATTTCAGCCGGCCAGCTTGAACGTCTGGTCTCAATTCGTCCCCACCAAGTCGCCGCGTGGCGGGATCACCTGCGGGAGCGCGGACTCGGCAACGCGGCGATTGTCCGCAAGATAACTGTCCTGCGGTCGCTGTTCTCGTACCTCCAGACGTACGGGTACACGGGCGCCAATCCCGCTCACAGCGATTTCGTGCAGGCACCAGCAGTCCCCCGCGACGGCAAGACTGTTGGACTGACACCCGAAGATTGCCGGCGGTTGCTCGAAGCACCTGATCCTTCAACGCCAGTTGGCATCCGTGACCGAGCGATCCTCGGCACTCTCGCTTACTCGGCATGCCGCGTGGGCGAACTTGCGCGACTGCGCGTCGGAGATTACCGCGAGGCTGGCGGCCACAAGATCCTGGAAGTCTTTGGTAAGGGTGGCAAAGAGCGCCGCATCCCGCTTCACGCTGAGGCGTTCGAACGGCTCGAAGCATGGCTTGGCGTCGCCGGGCTTCGAGACGATCTGGATGGGCCGCTGTTCCGGGCGACGAGATCCGTCCGCGGACAAGGGCGCGACGGCTTTCGGGCGACTCCCCTGTCCAAGCGGGCGGTGCAAGCCCTATTAAAGAGGTATGCCCGCGCCATCGGACTCGACCCGGCGGTGACCGTCCACTCGCTCCGTGTCACGGCGCTGACGACGGCGCGAGAGCGGGGCGCGGACATCATCGACCTTCAAGACTTTGCCGGCCACAGCGATCCACAAACGACGCTCACGTACAT
>JAKEEH010000177.1 GCA_022616725.1 Limisphaerales bacterium
GCGGCCGTTGGCGATCTTTGGCGATTCGGTCACCACCGATCACATCTCGCCGGCGGGCAGTATCAAGAAGACGTCGCCCGCCGGGCAATACCTGCTCGAGCAGGGTGTGCCGTTCGAGGAGTTCAACAGCTATGGGTCGCGGCGGGGCAACGATCGCGTGATGACGCGCGGCACATTTGCCAATGTGCGGATCAAAAACCTGATGGCCCCGGGGACCGAGGGCGGCGTGACGAAACTGATGCCCGAGGCGATTATGATGCCCATCTACGCCGCGGCTATGAAATGCCAAAAGGATGGTGTTCCGCTGGTGGTGATCGCCGGGCAGGAGTATGGCACGGGCAGCTCGCGGGATTGGGCCGCGAAAGGGACGAGCCTGCTCGGCGTCAAAGCGGTGGTCGCGCAGAGCTTCGAGCGCATCCACCGCTCGAACCTGGTCGGCATGGGGGTGCTGCCATTGCAGTTCAAGGAGAGCGCGAACGCCCAAACCTTAAACCTCGATGGCACCGAAATGTTCGACGTGCTTGGCCTCAGCGCCGCGGTGAAACCCCAACAGGACCTGACGTTGAGAATTACGCGGGCGGACGGCACGTCCACAGACGTCCCGGTCAAGTGCCGAATCGATACGCCGATCGAAATCGACTACTATACACACGGGGGCATTTTGCCGTTTGTTCTGCGGCAGCTCCTGGCCCAAGCCTGACAAACGCCACTCGAAATGCTGTGGGTCGTCGGAGTTCCGCATTTTATGCGGCAAGGAAGAGGCTGGTGCGAAAGGCCAGCAGAAGGCTTTCGGGAGACGCAGGGGGCAATTATTGCCTAATTGGACCGGATGTAATCGTCTGATTCCAAGGCGGTGCTGTCATCAAATCGTCTATTCTGTCCGGCTGAGCGGACCAACACGCCCGAATCAGAGAAATAAATGCGCAGCGGGGTCTTCCAGGGGTCGATGTACTCGCCTTTCTCGTTCAACTCCGTCTTACGCCCCACGAGAACGATGACGTTCTTGGGATTGGCCCCTTTGAGCGCCTTGACCACGTCGGCGTTGCTGCCGACGGGATAGGACCCAACGTGTTCCTTGTACTTTTGCAGACCGGCGAAGAGGTTTTCGATATCCTCGTTCAATTGCCGGGTGCTGGCGTTGACCGTCCAGCTCTTCCAGACATTGTAGCCATAGCCGCCGGCAACCAGGACAGCTATCAGGCCAATCACCACCAAAATCTTCTTCATAGCTGGCTACGGCGAAGCACGTCAGGTGCCAGCCACCCTTTTCAAAGCCGGTCCCTGCGGGGAGGAGGCCCGGAACTCTTCCGGATGACGATCTCGGCCGGCAGCCGTTTCGTAGCCGGTTGCTCGCCGCGCTGGAGCCGCAGCATGCTCTCGACCGCCGCGACGCCCAGCCGGAGCTTCGGCTGGCGGACGGTCGTGAGGGGAACGCGGAAGTACTCGCTGGTCAGGACATTCCCAAACCCGACGATGGAGAGGTCTTCAGGAATCCTCAAACCCTGGTTCAGAAAAACGGTCGCGGCCCCAATCGCGACCGGATCGTTGACCGCCTGCACGGCGGTGGCGTTTAGCGCCTCGTCCAGCATTTGCAGCGCGGCCTTCTCGCCCTCCTCAATCGTGCTGCCGGCATTGAAGATCAGCTTATCGTCGGTCTCAATCTGCGCCTCGCGCAGCGCCTTGCGGTAGCCTTCCAGCCGCTCCTGAGCCGAGGGCGACACCGGCGGCCCGGTGAAGAACGCGATCTTCCGATGCCCCAGTTCGAGCAGATGTTGCGTCAGGCTGTAGCTCGAGGTCATGTCGTCCGTCTCGACGTTCGGAAACCCCTGGCAGAAAGGGGCGCCGTGCCCCAGAAGCACTGTGGGCACGTTACGGCGCGCCAGTTCCTCATAAATCGCCGCGGTCGGGTCGAGGCGATAAACGGGGGCGACAAACAGGCCGTCAATTCGCCGGGCCAGCATGCGCCGAATCACTGCTTCCTCGCGCGCGGGGATGTTCAGCGAGTGGGCCGTGAGGAGGTCGTAATTCATCTCGTGGGCGCTCTCCTCGATCGCCATCACAACCCGAGCGTAGATGGGATTGGTTGCGGCCGAAATCACCAGCCCAAACAGCCGTGAAGTGCGCGTGCGCAAGCCTTGCGCAACAGAGTCGGGCATGTAGCCCATTTGTTGGGCGAGTTGCCGGACGCGCGCTTTGGTCGCGGCGGAGATATCGGAGGCGTCGCGCATCACCTTCGATACCGTCATGACCGAGACGCCGGCGCGAAGAGCTATGTCTTTAAGACGAACCATGGCCGGAGGGAAATGCCAGATTCCAAAGCACAAACCCCAGGGAAACTCCAGACCCAAAAATGCCAAGGCAACTCGAGTCAGCGTTTCGGGCTGCTCTGCTTCTGGGGTTTTGGGATTTGGGCATTTGGTGTTATGCCTGGCGCTTCACGTGCGAGCCGATCCAGCCGAGCTTGCGGCGCAGCGTCTCGAAAAACGAACTGCCCGCCAGATGCAGCAGCCGGATGGAATGGCGGCTGCGGCAGATGGTGACGACCTCTCCGGCGTGGAGTGGCCGCGGCTGCTGGCCATCGGCGGTGAGGATTGTTTCCACGCGTTCGCTCAGCACTTTGACTTGCACGGTGGAAGCCAAACTGACGATGACCGAACGGTTTGACAGGGTGTGCGGGCAGATCGGAGTCAAGGTAAAAACGTCCGCGGACGGCGCCACGACCGCTCCGCCCGCCGCCAGCGAGTAGGCGGTCGAACCGGTTGGCGAGCAGACAATCAATCCATCACAACGATAACGGGTCAGCATCTCCGCATTGACGCTGACTTCCAGCTCAATGAGACGCGGCGATGCGCCGCGCGTGACCACGAAGTCGTTCAGCGCTCGCAGCGAGAACGAATCGCCGGCGGCCTCGATCAACGGGCGCGTCTCGAGGATGGTCTCGCCTCCCCAGATTTGCTTCAGCGCCAGGGGGAGTTGATGCGCCTGTACATCGGTGAGGAATCCCAGCCCGCCGGCGTTGATGCCGAGCATGGGCGTGCGCGAGCCGGCGATCTCTCGCGCCACGCGCAGCATGGTGCCGTCGCCCCCGAACACCATGAGCAGATTGGCGGCCCTGGCGAGCGCGGCGGCGGTGTCAAACGAGGGCGCTTTTAGCCCCGCCAACGCCACTGTCGCTGAATCGGCCAAGACTGTCCGATCCGCGGCGCGAATAAGGGTGGCCGCCTGGCGCACCAGGTTTCGGCACGACACCTTTTCCGAATTGGCGATCAGGCCAATGCGCTGGTTATGATCTGCAAACCTCTTCATGAAAAACTTTGGAGGGCCTGCGGTCTAATGACGCTCATCGCCAATCATGTTTTGTCAATCAAAACGAGAAATTCCTTGTTGCCTGCCGGACCGAGCAGCGGCGATTCCGTTTCCCCGACCCAACGCGCATCAGACCGAACCGCGACAAACTCCCGCAACTCTTTCATAACCCGCTCATGGACCGCCGGATCACGAATGACGCCGGCGCCTTTATCGGCTTCGGCTTTGCCAGCTTCAAACTGGGGTTTCACAAGGGCGACGATCTTACCTCCGCGGCGCAGAAGCGCAATTGCGGGCGGCAAAATTTTGCGCAACGAAATGAAGGAGCAATCGATCACCACAAGGTCCGCAGGCCGAAACGGAGCAGGGAAGCTCGCCGGGGTGACGGCCCGAGCGTTCGTCCCTTCCATGGCCGCAACCCGCGAATCACGGCGGAGTTTCCACGCAAGCTGACCCTTGCCGACATCGACTGCAAAAACCCTGGCCGCGCCGTGTTGCAGAAGACAATCGGTGAACCCGCCGGTCGAAGCGCCGAGATCAATGGCGGTTACACCGGCGACATCGAGCGCAAAGTGTTGCAGCGCATGTTCCAGCTTAAGACCGCCGCGACTGACATACTTCTCGCCCGCCTCGAGAGAGAGCCTGTCCGAATCGCTCACGCACTCGCTCGGCTTATGCGCCGCTTGATCATTCACGCGCACCGCCCCGGCCATGATGGCTCGTTTGGCTTTTTCCCGGCTTTCACACAGCCCGCGTTCGACGAGCGCCACGTCCAGCCGTTTCATGACAGGCACATTGCGTTACGGCTCTGGTCAACGCAAATTGATTCCAGCTCGTTACGTTTCCTGGTTACGGGCCGCTTCTCGTCAGCCACCGCTGGAGCCGCGCGGTAATTCTGCCGATAAGCAAGCGGGCGTGTCCTGGCGGGGAGCCCGGGGTGTGATTAAAGGTGGGTGAGAAGAAAGAAGATTTTTGTAGAATAAAATGTACAAATTTAGCCACTTCTCTAAATACAGTCGGGATGACGAAGCAAAA
>JAKEEH010000019.1 GCA_022616725.1 Limisphaerales bacterium
CAAGCTGGAGGAACTGAAAACGCATCGCGAAACGCATGCGATTGGGGTGAATTTCGAGGAGGAGATCGCGAATATCGAGCGCAAGATCGCCGAAACGCGACGGCAGATTTTTTCCAACCTGACGGCGTGGCAGCGAGTGCAATTGGCGCGTCATCCCCGCCGGCCTTTTACGCTGGATTACCTGTCCACCACGTTCACGGATTTCACCGAGTTACACGGCGACCGCCTCTTCGCCGATGACCGGGCCATCGTCGGCGGATTTGCGCGGCTGGAGGGGCGCAAGGTGCTGGTCGTCGGCACGCAAAAGGGGCGCGACACCAAGGAGAATATCAAGAGGAATTTTGGCTCCGCCCATCCGGAAGGTTACCGCAAGGCGCTGCGGCTGATGAAGATGGGCGACAAATTCGGTCTGCCGATTATCACGTTGATCGATACGGCTGGGGCTTACCCGGGCATCGGAGCTGAGGAACGCCATATTGCCGAAGCCATCGCCGTGAACCTGCGCGAGATGATGCTGCTAGCCCCGCCGATCATCGCCGTGGTGATCGGGGAAGGCGGTTCGGGCGGCGCGCTTGGGATTGGCGTCGCGGACCGCGTCCTCATCCTCGAAAACGCTTACTACTCGGTGATCAGCCCGGAAGGGTGCGCGGCGATCCTGTGGAAAGACCGCGCGGCAACCGCCAAAGCCGCCGAGGCGCTGAAGATCACGGCAAAAGACCTCCTGGAACTTGGCCTCGCAGACGAAGTGATCCCAGAACCGCTCGGCGGCGCACATAATGACGTTCCAGCCATGGCGGCGATGTTGAAGAAGCATTTGCTCAAGAACCTGGAAGGACTGGAGAAGATTTCCCCGGCCGAGCGCTTGAAGCAGCGTTACGCGAAATTCCGCGCGCACGGCCATTACCTTGAAAAGCAAGCCGCGGCCGCGTGACGGCAAGGCGGGCGAGTGGCATGTTATATCCGCTGGCGTTTCATCCCATTTTCAAGGAGCGTGTCTGGGGTGGCCGCAACCTGGAGCGGCTTTATCGAAAGCCGCTGCCGCCGAAGATGCCGATTGGCGAATCATGGGAAATCACAGATCGCCCCGAAGGCGTCAGTGTAATCGCAAACGGGCCGCTCGCGGGCAGGGATTTGCGCTGGCTCATGGAGAATCACTGTCAGGAGTTGCTGGGGAAGGCGCAGACCGGACGCTTCCCTCTGCTGGTCAAGATCCTCGACTGCCAGGAAACTCTTTCCGTGCAGGTGCACCCGCCGCCGAAGGTCGCTGCTGAACTAAATGGGGAACCAAAGAGCGAGATGTGGTATATCGCGGAGGCGAGTCCCGAGGCGTGCCTCTATGTTGGGTTGAAACGCGGGGTTACGCGGGACAGTTTTGAGAAAGGAATCGCGGATGGCGCCGTCGCTGAGGCACTGTACAGGATCGACGTAAAAGCCGGTGACGCCATGTTCCTGCCCAGCGGCCGGATTCACGCGATCGGCAGGGGAAATGTCATTTTTGAAATTCAGCAGAATTCCGACACCACCTACCGCGTGTTCGATTGGAATCGCAAGGGGCTCGATGGCAAGCCGCGGGCATTGCACTTGCGGGAATCGCTGGCGAGCATTGATTTCAGCGACTACGAACCCGAATTGATCAGGAGCAAATACTCGCGGAACCCAAAATTCGCGGTGCGCTACCTTGTCCATGATCCGCCGTTTCATGTCGATGCGTGCAAAGTCAAACGCGGCGAGCGTTTTTACCTGCGCAGTGGCGGGTTGCGAATTCTCGGACTGCTGAAGGGGCGTTTGCGAGTAACCTATGGCGAGCACGAAGTACGCGGCGATGCGGGAGGGTTTATTGTGGTTCCCGGAAGCCTTGGGCGTGTGACAGTGACCGCGGAGACGCAGGTCGAGTTTTTGCAGGTGCAGCCGGGCTGAGCGAACGATGTCAGAAAAGTTTAAAGAATTCCTGCAGCGCTGGTTGATCAGCACGGTCGCGGTGCTGATCGCGACGTATGTCGTGCCGGGAATCCATTATCAGCATTGGCTGGATCTGCTCGTGGCGACGTTCATTTTGGGGATTCTCAACACCTTTGTTCGTCCGATCCTGATGTTCGTGTCGCTTCCGCTGCTGATTTTCACACTGGGGTTGTTCACCCTGATTATCAATGCGCTGTTGCTCTATTTCGTCGGTTATTTGCTCGAGCCGAAATTCAAAGTCGATTCCTTCGGCGCCGCATTCTGGGCGGCACTGGTGATCACAATCGTGACCCTGATCCTCAATTCGCTCACCGGGACCGGCGGCGCCCAAATCAAGATCCAGCGCGGCAAACCCCGCCGCGACGACCACGACGAAGGGGATGGCCCGGTAATCGACGTCTAGACTTTGTCGAGGAAAGGAAGTCCCGGCGCAGCCGCCATCAACCAACGGCGTGGAGAGTTGAGAGATCGCGCTGGCGTTGAGAGTTCTCAACTCTCAACTAGAAACTCCAGCTCCTCTGCGTCGAGGCACTGATTTGCCTTACGGCGATACCGCCCGATAGAACCGCTGCGGCGCGTCCGCAGCGCCCGGATCCTGGAATTGAATGGCACCCGCCGCATTAGCCGGCACCGACGGATAGGGCGTCCACGTTTTCAGATCGGCCGAGTACTCGAGATGATAAAGCGCACCGGGCGTTCCCCGCATCAGCACGGTCACGGCGCCGTTCGTCGCCCGCATTATCGAGTGCAACGTCGCAGGCAGCGCGTAACAGTTCCGGGAGATCGACAGCAGGTAATCCCCGGCCCCGGCGGATCCGGTGGTGCCGGGGCTGATCGAGACGCGCACATGGTAAAGACCTTCATCCTGCACTCGATAGACCAAAGCGTCCGCCGGGGAGGAGGGGGTGGGTGCGCTCAGATTGCCCGCGCCCGTGTCCCCCGTCGAAGCGGCGTTGTTGTTATCAACGGCAATCAGGACGTTTCCCGTGCCATCCAGGAGCTCCAGGCGTGTGTCAATAGGCGTCAGATCCCGCAAGGGATCGCCATCGACGCTGACAAAGAGCAGGTCACCTTCATCGGCAATGAAGCGGAACACGTCCACATCCGCCGAAGGCGAGGGCTCGGCCAGCGTGCCTCGGAAGTAATTGATGGCGGAGTCATTTGGATTGTCGATTGTGCCATTCGGCTCGCTTTCCAGGGCGGCCGCAGAGGCGGGCGGCTGCACTATCGCATACAGGTGATAAGGTTCGGAGGAGGCGGTGCCCCGAAAATCAACACGAGCATAAACCGGCCCGCCGGGCAGCGGTGTGCCAGCGACGTTGGGCGCGAATGAGCCAAAGGCGAAGTCGTTATCCGACTCGTCATACTCCAGCGTGTCGGTGTCCGTCGTAATCCGCAGATCAAAGTCTGTCGAGTTTGCGGCTTCCCCGTCGAGGATAACGAAAGCCCGAGCTCCAGCCGGCGGACTTCCGAGGAAGAAAAAGTCTATGTCCGAAGAAATGACAGCGCCTTGAATGCCACATCCGAAAGGGCCGGAGACGTCCGGGGAGTTATTCGGCTCGTGCTCCCGATAGCAGGGGTTGACCTCGAGGCGAAACGTGCTGCCGAGTGTCAGCGAGTGGTCATCGACGAAAATGAAAACCACTTGATTGGACGCCAGGGCGACGCAAACCACTTCCTCGGCCGTACTCCTGGAGGACCGGTTGGCGGCGCCAAGGCAATCCATCACCGTTGCAGGCGTTCCGTTGGATGGACAAGAGCCGGCAACGTAAAGCACCAGATTGCTCTGCCCGGTATAGCCGTAAACTCTTACCGAGTATTCCCCATCACGGGGGGCTTTGAATGAATAGACGACATCCCGTCCCGCCGCGATGGACTCCACCTGCCCCACGCCACTAAAACAGGCGTTTGTGGCTGGAAGCTGATAATCGTCCTGCGCTCCGAGAGTGGACCCGATTTGCGGCATGCCCATGGCAAGCTGCACTGCGGTCGCGCACGTATCATTGGGCGGCCGCACGAAGCGCGTGACGGCCAACTGCACCAGCCCCGCCTCCAGCGGCGGATCCAATGGATCGTAATATTGCCACACGACTATGTAGTAGGTGGTATCGGCGAACAATTGGCGGGTGATCGAGCTTTGGAATCCGCAGAAATCGTCATTGCACTCTTCAGACGTGAATACGCCCGCGCATCCGCCGCTCGACCGATAGAGCGCCAGCACCGTATCTGCCACAGTTGTGGCGGTGCCCGCGTCGGTGCAGGTGGTTATCGTATAGGCTGCGTTGGCTGACGGCGTAAATGAGTACCAAATGCTCCGAGCAATAAACTCCTGGCAGGCCGCGATGGGTTCGCCGACGGTGTTGGTTGCCTCCTCAATATCCCTCGGCACGGTAAAATAGGGAAACGGCCCCGCGGGGGGAATAACCACCGCGCCGGAACAGAAATCATTCGTCGGACCTGCCGCGTCCGCTACGCGACTGAAACCGGCCACGCCGGCGAGGACGCAGGATAGCAGGACTGCTTTCGCAGCCACGCATCGAACCTGGCCTGCCTTTGGGAGGCCACGACCCATAGGACGAAACATTTCTTCAGTGTAGGTTCTCGGGTTGAATCGCATACATCCTCCAAGGAGGGCCGGGGGCCAAGACGTTCGGCCCTCGCTCGACCCTCGCGGGCCAGCGCTTTGCAATCCCGATCAGCTCGCGCGTGCGGAGGCATAACTCATAAGACAAACCAGCCGGAAACAACGCGGCCGCTATGGTCGCATACTTCGAGTGGCTTGGAACTATTGAACCCTAAGCAAAAACCTCGCTATTTGTCAATGCGAATCGTTGAATTCCTGGCAGTCCCTAACCGACCATTCGAGCGAAGGCCGCTGAGACCCGAGCTTCGATTCGACTCGCTCCTCCATTCAGTCTTCCGGGCAGTTCTCCTCTCGGACCGCGCGGTAGAACCGATGGGGCAACCCGTCGGCGTCGGGATCGACAAAATGAATCGCGCCGTCGCGGACCTCGCTGATGCAGATCGTCACCCAGCGCACGAGGTCATGCGAGCCTTCGATTCGCACGCAATGCCCATTGGTCCCGGGCAGACAGACATGGAACATACCGTCAGCGAGACGAATGCAACGTGGCCTCGGGGCGTCGTTGTCGGTGATAATCGCCGCGGCGCGGTGTGGAAAGCCGATGGCGTAAGACGGCGGATCACCTCCCGGAAGTGTCAACTCCAGCACCACCGTCTCAATTCCCTCGACAAGCCCATCCTCCAGGGGCACTACGAAAATCCTTGCGCCGCGGGCGCCGGCCGGGATGGCGACTTCGCCCGGCAATTCGGCGTAATCCACACCGTTGGAAGCGGTCCCGCCAATATGATACTTGACCGTGATCGAGTCGTTTGTGGGACCCAACCTGCGCACCACAAAAGCGGCCGTATTTGTGCCACGGCTGATGTTCGTGTGCCATGGCCACGTCACGATGATGTTTGTGTCGCGGAAATAATTCGTGTCCCAAATCCATATGTTGGTCCAGGGTCCCTCGCTGGCATAAGAGTCAATCGCCGAGATCGATACTACGACGTTCGTCGGCGGGGGCGGCGGCGGTTGATTGGTGCCGACGAGGATTCGGACCGGTTCGGAGAAGCCCATCGCGCCTTCGTTGTCCATGGCCTTGGC
>JAKEEH010000178.1 GCA_022616725.1 Limisphaerales bacterium
GTGATGAACCACCCTGTCCGCGGCGCCCTCAGAACCACCCGTGAACCGGACAGCAATCAGGTCGGCGCGGGCGCCTTCACGCAAGACCCCCAACTCACCTTCACGCCCAAGCGCCCTGGCGGCGTTCAGTGTCGCCATCTCGAGAATCGCTACCGCGTTCAGTTCCGGCTCCTGCGCGGCAAGGCTCTGCATCTCCGCGAACATGCTGAGCTCCGGCAACCGGCGACCGACTTTCAAAGTGCTGGCGAGACTGTCCGTCCCGAGGCACACGTTCACTCCAGCCTCAGCGAGTTCCCGCCGCGGGAAAAGCAGGTGACGAAAATATGCATGGCTTCGCGGACAATGGACCACGCTGACGCCGTGTCTGGCGAGAATCATCGCGTCATCGCGCCACAGATAATTAACGTGAACGGCAAGGAGGTTTGGGCTGAGATAATCCGCCGATTCCAGGTGCCGGATCGGGGAACCTTTGCCGCAATCGGACATGTCGCGTTGATGCTTGAGCCAATCATAGAGCGCGCCATGGCGATACATGAACATTTCGAATTCCTGTTCTGACTCGGCCACGTGGGTGGTCAACAGCCATTTTCGCTTCCGGGCCTCGTGGGCCGCAATGCTCAGCAACTCCGCCGTCGTGGTGTAAGGGGCGTGCGGCGAAAGTCCAAGGCGGCCACCCGCCTCTGGCAGCGCCGACCAGCCACGAATGGCGTCCGCAACGACCTCTTTTGCGGGCGGCTGCGCTTTGAGATTGATCAGTTCGCGGAAGGAGATCACCCGCAACGGCGTCGCGTGCCACATCTCCGGCAACAACTCCGGGACGCATTCCACGTCGGCGACCGTCGTTGTCCCGGAACGCAGGAGCATTTGCGCGCCGCGCACCCAGGATTGGGCAAAGTCGGTGTAGCTCCACTCGGCCTTGAGCGCGACCATCGCCTTGATCCAATCAGCGAAACTCCGCGGCGGAGAAATTTTCCCTGCCATGTCCGTGTAATCGAGGTGACAGTGGGCGTTGATCAGGCCCGGCAACAGGATGACCTCCCCAAGGTCCTCCACCGAACCGCCGGCGGTGCGCTTAAGCTCGCTCCATTTGCCGACCGCGATTATCCGCTCCCCGGAAACAAACACCGCGCCGTCTTCGATCACGGGTCCGCGCATCGGCAGGACGAGTCGCGCCCGAAGAATCATTGAAAATCCCAAATGCCAAACAACCAACCCCAACAATCGCAGATGCCAATATTAAATATGTTGGATGTGTGGGTTTTGGTGTTTGATGTTCGATGTTTGATGTTTAGGCCCGCTCACATCCCGGCTTCCTGCCGTTTGCGCTTGGTCCGAGAAGCTTCATTGTGCCGCAGCGCCTTGTACTTATTGTGACGCTTGCGAATCTGCTGCTCCATTTTTTTGGCCACCAGGTCAATGGCCGCGTACAAATCGGTCTCCCAATCCTCCGCGTACAGGTCTGGACCGGGCATTGCCAGCCGGATTGAGCATTTGAACTGTTTGTCGGTCGCTTTGGTTGTGTCGTGTTCCAGGGTGACGCGCGCATCAATAGCGAATCGATCCAGATGCTCGAGTTGGGCGATGCGCGAAAAGATGTGGTCTCCGATGGCCTTGGTCAGCGTCACGTTGTGGGGTTGAATGATCAAATTCATCCCGGCAGATTGTGCTTTGCGCTTCATAAATTCCTGCGATTGTGTTTACGGATCAGTTTCATTGGCGGATATACGACTTCTCACGCCTCACGCCTCGTATTGGGAAACCATCGCGTCGGCGGCGCGGCGGCCAGTCCCATTCTCGAGGCAATGCGTTAGGTAGGGCAACAACTGTTTTTTCCGCGAAACAATCCCTTCCAACTCAAATATCCCCGGCTCCACGCTGGGATAGTCGATCTGTTTCAAAAAGGCGCGCGCCCCCGCGACGAGCAGCAGGGAACTGTTCCGGGCGACGTCCGTGACCATCAAAGCCGAAAAGAAATAGCCCTTCTCGCGGCGATATTCCTCCAGCGCAGCGACCACTTCCTGTTTGCGCTTCCAGAACTGGTCGAATCCCAGCTCCTCGATCTGCGCGACGCTGAAGTTCCTGCCTTGTTCGTGAAACTCCTTGCAATCCGCGACGATCGCCTGGGGCGGCGGCAACGATGTCAACACCGACCCCGAAGCAAACAGTTTCTCGGTGAATTCGGCGGCTTTGACGCCGCATCGCCATTCGAGCTGCTTCAGAATGTCCGCGTCGCGCGGGGTGGTGGTGGGCGAAGTGAGATTGAGCGTGTCGGAAATGATGCCCGCCAACAGGAGGCCGGCGATCGGCTGCGGGAGGTCCACGTGACTGCGCAGGAAACAATCGGCCACGATCGTGCTCGTCGAGCCGACCGGCTCGTTGCGGAACAGGATCGGCTGCACCGTCGTCATCGCTCCGATGCGATGATGGTCGATGACTTCAACGATCTCCACCTGCGAAGCTCCGGGAACCGCTTGCGACAGCTCGTTGTGATCCACAAGAATGAGCTGGCGTTCCACTTTCTTCAGGAAATCGGATTTCGACAGAATCCCGACGGTCGTGCCGCGCTCGTCCACCACTGGAAACGCCAGGAACCGGGACCCCGCCGCGACAGGTTCCACTTCCGTCAACGGTTCGTCCTGGTTGAATGTTTGAAATTTCTCTTGCGCCATGTGCTTGACTGTCACGGCCGTCCGGCACATCAGCGCGGTGGTCGCTGTGTCATGCGGGGAGACCACCACGCTTACGCCCTGTTCGCGAGCGCGGTCGATGATATCGGTATCGACTGGCAGTCCGCCGGTCACGACGATTAGCCGCGCTTTGCCTTTGATGGCGAGTTCCTGAATGTCGCGGCGGTCTCCCACCACCACGAGCAATCGCTCCGGCGGGTAGTTGGTCAGGCGCGTCGCAAACGACTCCGCCGCCATGCCGCCGATCATCAAGACCAGCTCCTGCTCTTCCTCGGCGCGAGTGGCGTGGAGAACGCTGGCATCGAGGGTGCGCGCCAGGTTGGCAATGGAAGCGACTACCCGCCGCGAATCGATCAGTCGATTTGGCGCCGGACAGATCAGTTGACTCATCTTGAAGACCGAGACGAGCCCCTGGCAGACCCGGTCCTTGTTCAGAATCGGCACGGCGCGGATGCCCAATTCGTCCATCAGCCCGAGCGTTTCGCTCAAGGTCGATTCCGCCGAAACGCTCACCACTTCGGGTTGCATCACGTCGCGCACTTTGGGCGACACGTCCGCCACAAATCGGGGCGCGGGGACGCCGAAATAATTCAGGACGAAGTCAATGCGCTCGTTGGTGTCGCCACAACGCGCGGCCACGGCATGAAGCGCGCCCGTGCGCCGCTTGAACTCGGCGTAGGCGATGGCCGAACAGATCGCGTCCGTATCGGGGTTGCGATGACCGATGACCAGCAATTCGGGGCTTTGGCTCATGACAGCACCCCTTCGACTTTCTTCAGCTTAGGTCCTTTTGGTGTATCCTCGATCAGCCAGCCTTTATCCTTCAAGGTGGCACGCAATTCGTCGGCGCGCTTGAAATCCCTGGCTTTGCGGGCGGCCTGCCTTTCGTCGAGCAACTGTTGAATCTCCGCCGGCGCTTCGGATTCCTGCTTTTGGCCAAGGCCGAAAACGACGTCCATTCTTCGCCACGTCGCGAGGGCCGCGGCGGCGCGTTCGTTCGAGACTTCACCGGCCGCCAACTGCCGGTTTATGTCGCGCACCCAATCGAACACCACGCCCCAGGCCGCAGAGACGTTCAGATCATCGTCCAGGGCCGCAATAAACTTCGCGATGACTTCCGGGTCGGGTTCGGCAGTGGCCGGGCCGGCGATTTCCTGCAGTTTCGATAAACATTCATCGAGACGCCCGAGCGCGGCGCGTGCCTCCTCCAGACCTTCCATTGTGAAATTAAAGGTCTCGCGGTAATGCGCCTTCAGGAGCAAATATCGGATTTCGCGGCCCCCATAGCCTTTCTGCAACAGGTCCCGCAACGTGAAGTAATTCCCCAGCGATTTGGACATCTTCTTGCCCTCGACCAGGAGGTGCGCGCAATGGACCCAGTGCTTCACGAATGGCCGGCCCTCGGGCTGCAACGCCGCGCCTTCGCTCTGGGCGATCTCGTCTTCATGATGCGGAAACGCCAGGTCCTCGCCGCCGACGTGCAGGTCGAAGCTGGGGCCGAGCAGTTTCATGCTCATCGCGCTGCACTCGATGTGCCAGCCGGGCCGCCCGTCGCCCCAGGGGCTGGGCCACGCTACCGCGCCGTCTTCCGGCACGTGGGCCTTCCAGAGGGCGAAATCCGCCACCGATTCCTTGGAATATTCGTCAGCCTGGACGCGCTCCCCCCGGCGCATCTCGTCAAAATTTAAATTGACCAAACGGCCGTACTTGCAGCCCGAAGCCTGATACTTATCGATGCTGAAATAGACCGAACCATCGGCGGCACGATAGGCGATGCCGCGGTCGATCAGCTTTTGGATCAGGGCGATGATCTGCGGGATGTGCTCCGTCGCTCGGGGCATATGGTGCGGGGGCACGCAGCCGAGACTCCGCATGTCCTCCAGAAACGCGTTCTCGAATTTCGACGTGTATTCGCGCAAAGAGGCGCCCGCCTGGCGCACCCGGGCGATGATTTTGTCCTCCACGTCGGTGATATTCATGACGTGGGTCACGGAGAACCCTCGGAACTCGAGGTAGCGGCGCAGCAAATCGGATGAGACGAAGGTCCGAAAATTACCAATATGGCCGAAATCATAGACGGTGGGCCCGCAGCAGTACATGCCGACCTTTTTCCCCGCCGTATCGAACGGGACGAACTCCTCGACCCTGCGGGTGAGGGTGTTGAATAATTGCGCGCCCATTTTCAGAAGCGGCATGATTGAAAACGGCGAGGCCGAATGAAAGGAAATTCGACCTGACGCAGGCGAAGACCAGCCGCCGGACGCGTACGGTTTCCGCTCCGCAGTCTTGCTTCAACCCTTCAATAAAATCGCCTTGCACATACACACGACTATGCTATACTAATTCGTTAGCAGCGGCGAAGCAAAGCCACAGCTTATATGAATACATCTTGCACAGCTCTTACTGAAGAGGCCGTGAATGGGCATATAATACCTGCGTTTCCCAGACATCACCAAAGTGCAGCACTGCGGAAAC
>JAKEEH010000179.1 GCA_022616725.1 Limisphaerales bacterium
AGCTCGCCCAGGCCTTCGCGTTTGAGTTGGACTTCAGGTTATGCGAACATCTACATTACGCTTCTGTTTTGTTTGTTAAGCAAGTGCATTCTTAGCTCCCGCTATCACTTTGACCTTCTCAATTCCGATCATTTCTGCACCATGAACCCATGAGCGCCTTTCGCTTTACCGCACGCACCGGCGGCGGTGAGAAGATCACCGGCACGCTCGAGGCCGAAAGCGAAGCGGCCGTCTTGCGCGTGCTGGAGGAGAAAAACCTTTTCCCGATCTCAATTTACGGAACCGACTCCGGAGCCAAAGCAACGAAAGCCTCCCGGCGCCGTGTTCGCAGTCGCGACATCGGCGTCATGTACGGCCAATTAGCCGACCTGATCGGTTCGGGAGTGCCGTTGCTCCGGGCCTTGGATTCGTTGATTCGCTCGACGGTCAACCAGCGCCTGGCGGTCATTTTGCGCGAGGTCCGCGCAAGCATTGCCGATGGCAAGACGTTGACCGATTCACTGCGCGAATTTCCGGAGACGTTTCCCCTGCTGCACACGGCGATGATCCAGGCCGGCGAGCGCGCGGCCTTTCTGGAGCAGGTGTTGCGCGGCTTGTCGGAATTTGTCGAGCGCATCGACGAATTGCGGAGCAAGGTCCTGGGCGCGCTCATTTATCCGGCGCTCCTCACGACCCTGGGTGTCTCGATCATGATCGGGGCGCTGGTGTTCTTCGTGCCGAAATTTGAACCGCTTTTGGCCAACGCGCAGAAACAGCTTCCCACGGAGGTGATTTTCGGAATGAGCAAAGCGGTCCGCCACTATTGGTATGCCATCGCGTTCGCCGTCGCTGGCGGTGCCGTGATTCTCTGGTCCAGCCTGAAAAACGAAGCCGCGCGCCGCTGGCTGGAACGGGCGCGAATGAAAGTCCCCGTGGCGGGGACCGCCCTCCAGATGCTCGCCATCACGCGCTTCTGCCGCATACTCGGGACCATGCTGGCCAACGGCGTTCCGCTCCTGCAGGCGCTCAAGATCAGCAAGGACGCCACCGGTTCCACACTCATGGCCGACCAGATCGGCGCCGCCACAGAGAGCGTGCGTGACGGCAAGACGCTGTCCGGACCGCTGGCCGAGGGCGGCTTGTTTCCCGACCAGGTGCTGGCAATGATCACCGTCGCGGAAGAATCGAACAAGCTCGACAAAGTCTTGCTGCAGATCGCCGACACCGTCGAGCGGCGAACCAACCGCCAGGTGGATCAGGCCGTCAAGCTTATTGAGCCCGCGATCCTGTGCCTGGTCGCCGCCTGCATCGGTTTTTTGGCGCTGGGCCTGTTGCTGCCGATCTTCACCCTCGCCGGCTCGTTGGGCTCAAGGTAGCGCTTACTCACCCCTCACCCTTCACCCCTTCCGTTGCTCCTTGGCCCAGGTGTCTTTCAGCGTGATCGTGCGATTGAAAGCGGGTTTGGCCGGGACGGAATCGCGATCGAGAGAGAAATAGGCCAACCGTTCGAACTGATAACGCTTCGCCTGATCCGCTGTGCCGAGGCTTGGCTCCAGTTTCGCCGTCAGGATCTCGAGTGAGTTTGGATTCAGGAATTGTTTGAAGTCGCGCCCTTCGCCGTCCGGCTCTTCCACCGTGAAGAGCCGGTCGTAGAGACGGACTTCGGCGTCAATCGCGTGCGCCGCGCTCACCCAGTGAATCGTACCCTTCACCTTCCGGCCCGCGGTTGCGCCGCCGGATTTGGAGTCGAGATCCGCCGTGCAGCGTAATTCGACAATCGCGCCCCCGGCATCTTTGATCACCTCATCGCATTTGATGATGTAAGCATATTTGAGCCTGACCTCGTTGCCGGGGAACAAGCGGAAATATTTCTTCGGCGGATTCTCCATGAAGTCGTCCCGCTCGATGTAGAGAACACGGCTGAAGGGGACCTTGCGTGTGCCCGCGTTCGGGTCTTCGGGATTGTTGGTCGCATCGAGCTCCTCCACTTTGCCTTCGGGATAATTCGTCAGCACGACTTTGATCGGGCGCAACACCGCCAGCCTCCGCAATGCGCGCTTGTTCAAATCCTCGCGCACGCTGTGTTCGAGCAAAGCGATATCCGTCAAGCCGTTGTACTTGGTCACGCCGATCCGATGGCAAAAATGACGGATCGCCGCCGGCGTGACCCCCCGCCGTCGCAAACCGGCCACAGTCGGCATCCGCGGGTCGTCCCAACCGCTGACCAGTTTTTCCTCGACCAACTGCAGGAGCTTGCGCTTGCTCATCACGGTGTAGCCGAGATTCAGCCGTGCGAATTCATATTGATGCGGTCGCGGTTGCGGAACCGGAAGCTGATCGAGGATCCAGTCGTAAAGCGGCCGATGCACCTCAAACTCCAGCGTGCAGATCGAGTGCGTGATCCGCTCGATGGCATCGGAGAGGCAATGCGCGTAGTCGTACATTGGATAAATACACCACTGGCTGCCGGTGCGATGATGCTCGACCTTGCGGATGCGGTATAACGCAGGGTCGCGCATGTGGATGTTCGACGAGGCCATGTCGATCTTGGCCCGCAATGTTTTTGCGCCGTCGGGCAATTCACCGGCGCGCATGCGGGCGAACAAATCAAGATTCTCCTCGACCGGACGGTTGCGTGATGGGCTCTCCTTTCCCGGAACATTCGGCGCGCCACGATATTCGATCAATTGCTCGGCCGTAAGGTCGCAGACGTAAGCCTTGCCCGCCTTGATCAGCTCCACGGCGTAATCATAGAGCTGTCCGAAATAATCCGAGGCATAAAACATGTTCTTGCCCCAGTCGAAGCCAAGCCAGCGCACGTCCTCCTGGATCGAATCGACATATTCCACGTCCTCGCGCGTAGGATTAGTGTCATCGAAGCGCAAGTGGCAGACGCCGTTGTTTTCCAGCGCGATGCCGAAATTCAAGCAAATCGATTTCGCGTGGCCGATGTGCAAGTAACCATTCGGTTCGGGAGGAAATCGCGTCACAACTCGCCCGCCGTAAGTGCCTTGCTTCAAATCTTCGGCAACAATGTCGCGGATGAAATCGGAGGGACGCTCGGCTGAAGGTTGGGGTGTTTGCGTAGGATCGGACATGAGATCGTTAAATTAAATCGTTGAATCGTTAAACCGTTGAATCGTTGAATCGTAGATTACCGGGAGCGGCGGACATTCATGGACAGGATGCTCGCGCCATGGGTGACCAGGCCGCTGCCACCGACGATCACGCGCCGCACCGGCAGTCCGGTTTTCGGATCGGTCTTCAGCGGCGGATCACTCATCTTCTGCTCGACCTCGAACCGCCTGGGCTTCTCCTTCGGGTTGTTCGGAATTGTCTCATACACGTACGTCGCCATGGGACAGGATTCTAACACGACAGCACTCCCGGACAATTTTTTTACGACGGATTTAACGCTCCAAAGCGTTGTCAACACTGAAACCGTCCCATCAATTCCGCGCTCGTCCATCGCTCTCACGAGATGACGGGAGCAATTTCCCGAAACTTGTCAACAACCTCTTTTGAAACCGTCTGGCACCCTAAACGCGGTCAGACGGTTTCAAATTGCCCTCTGCCGCCCTTCCTCCCAAAACCCCATGCTATCTTTCCGCCATGAAAGACAAAGACATATTAAGACCGATTCAACGACTCAACGATCTAACGATTTAACGCTCCCATGTACTCCAACGACACCATCAATCAATTCATCGAACTGCGGGCCGAGGGCCAAAGCTACCGCACCATCGCCCAAAAACTCGGCATCTCCATCGCTGTGGCCTCCAAATGGGCTCACCAGCACGACGGCGAGATCAGGCAACGCGCCTTCGTCCGTGCCGAAGCCCTCCGCGAGCAATATGTGGGCAGCTACGAGCACAAACTGGCCGATCTGGCTGGGGAACTCAGGTCCATCGACGAAGAACTCAAACTGCGCCACTTTGAGACGGTCTCCACGGAGTTTTTGCTCTATCGCAAGACCTGCCTTCAGGCCCGTCTGGAGAAGCTGGGCGCCTTGCCAGCCGCCGATCTAAACCCGCCCGTCGCCGATCTGCCGGAACGTGAACAGGAAGTGAACAAAAGTGAACAAAGGTGAACGCGCACCTATGAAAATTCTTCGCAAAATCGCAAAAGTGAACAGAAGTGAACGCTTTCAAGGGGGTGGGGTGTTCACTTTTCAATTCCGCCTTTCAACCCCTCCCGCATCTGCAGACAATTTTTTTACAATCTCTTGACCCACAACTGACAAAGGGAAGGGAGAATGAGGCGATGATAAATACTATGAAAACAAAACTGTTTCTCGCATTGGTCATCGCCCGGCTGACCGCTCCGGCGGCGGATTTCGTGGCGCATGAGTGGGGCACGTTCACCTCCGTGCAGGGCGCCGATGGCGTCCAGTTGGAGTGGAATCCGTTTATCACGGCAGATCTGCCGAAGTTCGTCTATGACCGCACCCGCCCAAATAGCGCGGTGCCACCGTTTGTGTTTGAAACAAAATCCAGTCTCGTCTCTCTGCAACGCATGGAGACGCCTGTGATTTACTTCTACGCCGATAAACCAACAACCGTGGACGTCAACGTCCAGTTCCCAAATGGCATTGTCACCGAATGGTATCCGCAAAGGGTCGTGATGACGAACGGTCTGCGTTCGCCTCTGCGCTGGGACAAAGTCGCAATCATTCCCCCCGGCGACGCTCCTCATCCCGCGCCCCTTCCGAACGACAAGTCAAAAAGCCACTACTACGCCGCGCGCGAGACGGATGCAGCCATGCTCGGGGTCTCGCTCAACGACGGCAAAACCGAGCACGAGAAATTCTTGTTTTACCGGGGCATCGGCTCGTTCCAGGCGCCGTTGCGGGTGACGATGGATCCGAACGAAGCGTCCATTCACCTCCACAACACCGGCGAGGATGAGCTGAAGCATTTCTTCGTCTTACGCGTGAAGGGAGATCGCGCTGGTCTCGCTCGGGTGAATCGACTCGAACCGGATAAGCGCGAATCTGTCAACTTAATTGAGCCTCGCCAGCCGCTCTCCGAAATTCGCATGGACCTCGCGCGCCAAATGCGCGCGGCCCTCGAAAGTGAAGGCCTCTACCCCCGTGAAGCCAACGCCATGGTGGAAACATGGCGCGACTCCTGGTTCGACGAACAGGGCGTGCGCGTGCTCTACATCTTGCCAGGCGCGTGGACCGACCGCATCCTCCCGCTCTTGCTGAAGCCCAGGCCGAAAGAAATTGTCCGCGTGATGGTTGGGCGCGCCGAAGTCATCACGCCCACCACGGAATGGGAATTAATGAAACAGATCGTGCGGCACTCGCAAGCCGACCCGGCAGCCGTTGTGGATTTCCAGAACCTCGGCATCGGCCGTTTCGCGGACGCCATCGTGCGCCGGATGCTGGGCCGCGCTCCCAGCCCGGACTTCAACCGCGCTGCCTGGGGCCTGCTGGAAACCGGATTGCGCCCGGCCTCCGCGCAATCGGAACTCGCCGCGAAGTGATGGACGGCCAGCCCCGAAATGCGGAGAATATCCCCAACGTATGACGCCGGTCGAGAGTCCAGGGTCGAGAGTCCGGGGCGGCTCTCGTCCCTCCTGGCCGGTCCCTCGGCCGTACACAAAGGTGGCTCTCGTGTTTCTCCTCGCCGTGTTCGTGCCGAGCCTTGTCCTGGCGTGGCTGGCCATGCGCTCGCTGCGCGATCAGCAGTTTGCCCTCGAACACCAGCGCACCCTTCTTTACCAGGGCGCGGCCGAGTCCATTGCCAGGGATATTCTGGCGCATCTGGACAAGCGCCGGCGCGACTTCGGCGCTGTTGTCGATAAGCTTATCGCAAATCAAAAGCCGCGCGATGCCGCGCCGGACTTCGACGCTCGCCTCCGCGAAGCCTGGCCGCTCGTCGAGATCGGCTTTGTGGTTGGCCTCGAAGGCGAAGTCCTCGCTCCCTCCCTTTTCGGCGGACCCGCCGCGCGCAGGTTCCGCCTCGAAAATGACCGCTTTCTTTGCAGTCGCGAAACCGTCGAAGTCATTTGGGAAAGCCCGAAAGGGCCGATCAGCCTTTCTAAGCTCGACGCCAAAGAACTGGGCAAAACTCCGCCGGACAAGGCCGTCTTTGCGACCAAATCCGGCAGCCCGGCCAATCAGGCCCCCGCTTCCTCTACTGGCCCGGCCGAGTTTCGCCAACTGATCGGCGATTCAACCGAGGGCACGCTGGCGCGCTTTCTGCAGAACCGCCTCAACGTCATGTTCTGGCGTCGCCCCGAGAGCGATCGCGACACCGTCTTCGGCGCCCAGGTCAATACCGCTCAACTCACCCAGGAAATGACTGGGCTGGTCCGCGTTGAGCCGGGACTCGCCGGCGAAATCGTCGTCGCGCTGCTCAATGACCAGGGCCGCCCCGTTTCCACTACGCGCTCCGGCTTCGACATCGCGGGCCGCACGCCCGCCGTCTCGCGCGAAATCGGCGAAGTGTTGCCCCATTGGGAACTCGCGGTGTTCCTGGCCGACCCCTCCCGCCTCGGCCATTCCGCCCGCGCGCTGCAACGGACCGTCGGTTTCCTGGTCGCGTTGCTCGTTGTGGCGATTGGCGTCGGCGGCTGGCTCATCGTCAACGACCTGCGCCGGCAACTCGCCCTTGCCCGCCAGAAGACGGACTTCGTCAGCAACGTCTCCCACGAACTCAAGACCCCGCTGACCTCCATTCGCATGTTTTCGGAGTTGCTCGCCGAAGGCCGCGTGCAGGACCCGGCGCGGCAGCGCCATTTCCTGCAAATTATCACCGCCGAGACCGCCCGTCTCACCCGCCTCATCAACAACGTGCTCGACTTCGCGCGCCTGGAACGCGGCGAAAAGAAATATCAATTTCAAAATCTCGACCTCGCAGCGTTGACCCGCGAGACCGTTGAGACCTACCGCCCGCACCTCGAGGAAAACGGCTTCAAGCTCCGCGCCGATCTTCCGTCCACCCCGTTGCCTGTCACCGGCGACCGCGACGCCCTCGCCCAGGTCATTGTCAACCTGATCTCCAACGCCGAAAAATACGGTGGCGACAGCAAAGAAATTGACGTTAGCGCTTCAGCCCGGAACGGCGCTGTCTGTGTCAGTATCATGGATCGTGGCGCGGGCGTGCCACCCGGTTGCCAAGAAAAGATTTTCGAGCAGTTTTTTCGCGCGCACGATTCCCTCAGCAGCGGCATCCAGGGCTCCGGCCTCGGCCTGACCCTGGCCCGCCAAATTGCTCGCGCCCATGGCGGCGACGTGACCTGCGCGCCGCGTGAGGGCGGCGGCAGTTGCTTTAATCTGAATTTAGCGCTGAAGTGTTAACCCGGACGGGCGGCATGTTTATAGTTTCCAAACCCATTTCGGTTCGCATTGTGACCATGAACCTGCCGCCGAAACCTTTGCCTTCTTTGTTCGGGAGAAGTCGCCGCAAGCTGCACCCTCTCCTTGGGGCTGCCGAGACGAAGTCTCTCGCGGCCAAACAAGTCCAACTCGGCCGAGGTGAGGGCGACTCGATTCGTGTAGTTTATGGAAAGTTTGAAGCGTTGAACTGTTAACCCCATGAAAACCAAAATCCTCGTGGTCGAAGACGATCCGCACATCTCCCTCGGGCTCGAGGAAATTCTCAAGGGCGAAGGCTATGACGTCGCGGTCTGTCCCCGCGGCGACAAAGCCCTTGACGCCATCTCGCGCCAGCGTCCCGCCCTGATCGTGCTCGATGTGATGTTGCCCGGCGCGAGCGGCTTCGACATCTGCAAGCAACTCCGCGCCAAAAAGGTTGGCATCCCCATTCTCATGCTGACCGCCAAAGGCCAGGAAATGGACAAGGTCATCGGCCTCGATTCGGGTGCCGACGATTACGTCACCAAACCCTTCGGCGTGCGGGAACTCGTCGCCCGCATCCAGGCACTGCTCCGTCGCGCCCATCCAGCGCAACCCGCCACCGACGAAACCCAGGTCACTTTCAAAATCGGTGAAGCCGTCATTGACCCGAAGCGCTTCGAGATTCACCGCGGCAAAAAAACCGAGGAACTCACCGCTCGCGAATTGAAGCTTCTCCAACTCTTTCGGGCGCACCCCGGCGAAGTCTTCTCCCGCGACAAACTCCTCAACGAAGTCTGGGGCTACAACTACTACGGCACCACTCGCACCCTCGACCAGGTCATCGTCCAATTGCGTAAAAAGCTCGGCGACTCAGCCGACAATCCCAAACACCTCGTCACCATCCACGGCGTCGGCTACAAACTGATTCCGTAACCCCCGACGTCGATTCAACGATCTGTAACCCCCGACGTCAGGAGGGGGCTGATCAGGCGACGTAACGGTTCAATTCAATGCTGTACCGGTCCAACGGTTTTAACCATTTAACTCTTTTAACCTTTTAGGGCTATGCACATCATTCCCCTAAACGGGCGACCATGCATTCTGGCGATTCGCCAAAAAATTGCGGGTCCAACGTAATGTTTGCTGCATGAAAAGC
>JAKEEH010000180.1 GCA_022616725.1 Limisphaerales bacterium
AAGAACGCGAAAATGTCAGCCGCCGAACTGCCGGGCGTGCCGGGCTTCGCCCGCATGAACCACCATCCGCAAGCTATGCCTGAGGCCAGCAGCAAAGCCAGGGCTGTCTGTAACCACCGACGTGAGGACGTGGCTGACTTCTCTTTCGCCCAAGTGCTTTGTGCCGTCTCGGCCATTTCCGCACGCTCCGGCATCTTTGCCCCCTCAGGCGGGACAGTGATCGTCGTCGCGCAGGTTGGGCAGGCGATCTGCCGGCCGATCCACATGCTCTCGGCCTCCAGACGTTGACCACAGTTCGGACAGGCGAATTTCATTTGGCCTTCCCGCTCGAAGTTGCGGCCACTTTCGTGTCTGCCTTTTTTGGCGGCACGACACGCAGCACGCCCCCGGCCCCAATGTTATGCGGAATGGTTTGCGACTGGTGTTTGATCTCGGCCGCGCAAAACAGGTTTTTATGCGAGCCGAACGGACACTTCGGATCAATGGTCAGATTGAAGACGGCTTCCTTGTCTTCGGACGTGATCTCCAATTCGGGCGCGGTGATCTTGTCAGGCAAGCCCATCAGCCTCAAAGTCGCCTTGCCGTCGAACGGCTTCTTCTGATCGAGTTTGCAGATCAGTTTCGGCGCTTCCCCGGGCGACGCGGCCAACGTTTGTATTTTTCCCGTGACGAACGGTTCGCCGATTTCCAGCTTTGTGAGTTGCGACGAGACGTGCATGGGACCGCCACGAACGGTCGCGGAGGCCAGGACTGCGATTTTCCATTCACGCAAATCCGCGTTGCCCGTCGCATTGAGCTGGTAAATGCCCGCGTTTGCGCCTTTCGGAATCGTAATGTCAGGCTGGGAGCCAACACCGGGCGGATTCCACATCATCTTAACGTTAATTGGCTCATCGAAGTCCGCTTTGCGTTCGACGTTCACCTTCAGGTCCATCGAGCCTCGCTGAACCAGTGGCACCTTCGGCTCCGAGAGATACACCTTAAACGGGGCTGACTCGATCACGGCCACATACAGTTTCTCTGCCAGAGAATGGTAATAAAACGTGTTGTTCGGGCCGTTAATGAATTCCACCTGGTGGCAAAAGTGGCTGCGGACGGACTTGTCCGATTCCGCAGGTTTGGCCGTCAGTTCGAGCAGTTTGCCTGCGCTCGGAGCGTCAGCGGCTGCCTCGAAAACGATGGGCATGGCGTCCACCTTCCCGGCCATGGTGTCCGCGTTCATGCGGATACCAGTCGGCAGGCCGTCAATGCTGAAAACGAGATCGCCGCTGAAATTCGCGCGCCGGGCCGAGATCATCGTCGCGAAGCGGTTCCCGCGCGGGACGGCAATGAATTGGCGGCTCTGCGAATCATTGCGGGCGACCTGGGGAATGCTCAGCGTCACTGTCGGCTGCACGATGGTCACCTCGACACGGTAAACGTAATCAGGTCCACCCTGGTTGAGATGATCCGTGATGCGGACGAAGTACTGCCCGTCGGCCGGGACATTAAGTTTTACGGTGCTGTCTGCGCCGGCACTGTCGTCGTTCGATCCGAGTGATTCTCCCTTCGAGTCGAACACGGCTAGAACAGAATCGACCGGCGTGCGCAACCGGCGCGCATGAACACTGATCTCTAGGGATTGGCCCTTTTTAGCGTCAAATTTGAACCAATCTCCGTCGCCGCCTTTCGACAGAATTCCATTCAACGCCACAGGAAGGTCTGTGTACGCGCCGGTGGCTTGTTCGCGCGCATTGTTTGGTTCAGCTTCAAGGATGTTGGGAAAAGTTGAAACACGCATCCAATTGGGCGAAGGCGCAATCCTGCCGTCCTTTTCGGCGAACGCCCCGCACTTGCTCTCGGACTCAAGGGGAAGTTTGATCTTCTGCGTGAAATTGCCTGCAGCATCGCCGATGAACGTCACTTCGAGTTCCTCCCCAGCTTTGCCGCCGGCGGGGAACACCGCGGTCGGCCGCGGGAACGTCCCAACGTGCAGCCGGTAAGCGGTATCCGCCGCGCCGCCATAAGAGGTCTCACGCACCTGAATCGTGTAAACGGCTCCCTTTGGCGCCACAAAGGTCAGCGCCGAATCCTGCATCAACAGGGCGGTGTCGTCCGACGCCGCGAGGACCTTGCCCGCGCTGTCATGGACGGCGATGTAGCTGTCGAGCAAGGCGCGGCCCAGACGAATGGCTTCGATCTCGACCGAGAGCCGCTCCCCTTGTTTGAGGAGCACCTGGTAATAATCGACGTCTTCGCCGCCGGCGGCTCCGACCACCGTGGTGTTCAGCGGCACCGTTTGTGGTTTGTTCATTTCGTTATTCGGCTCCTTCTCGGCGAGCTCCGGGAAGGGTCCAACCCAGAAAGTGCGCAAATCTGACACACCGGCGCTGGTGCGCACCCGCAACTGGTGCTCACCGAGACGGCAATCGGGCGCGATCTTGAACCGCACCCTGGCTGAGTCGCCCTTGGTTGAATCAATCTTGCCGGCCTGAATGCCAGGCGAATAGAAAACGATCTCCTGCGCACCTTCGAGCCGGGAACCGTTCAGCTTCACTTCAACTTCAGTGCCGCGTTGGCCGCCGACGGGAGAAGTTGAATTGAGCCGGGGGGAGACGGCTGAGGCGGGAACAGCCAAGCCAGTTAAAAGGGCTAAAAGGTTAAAATGGTGAAGCGGTCGGAACCCTGTGCCATTTAACTGTTTCAACTCTTTCAACCTTTTTGACTCCTACCCATTTAAAGCCTGATGGGTTCCAGCCGTTCACCTCACGCAAGCAATTCCTCGACGACCTCGCCATCCTTGACAATCTTCAGCGGGCGGTTCCCCGGGGCGATCAGGTCTTTGTCGTGGTTGATTCCGAGTTGGTGGTAAACGGTGGCGGCAAAACTCTCGACCGTGAGCGGGTCGGAATCAGGTTCGCCGCCGGTCGGGTCGGACGCGCCGTAAACCAGCCCGCGTTTCACGCCGCCACCGGCCATGACGATGTTGAATACACGGGGCCAGTGATCGCGCCCGGCGGTACCATTGATCTTCGGCGTGCGGCCAAATTCGGTTGTGACGAGAACGAGCGTGCTGTCGAGCAGGCCGCGCTGATCCAGATCGCGAATCAACGCCGCGAACGCCTTGTCGAAATTCGGCATCTGACCTCGGATGGCGTTTTGAATATTGTCGTGGTGATCCCAACCGCCATAGTTCAGCGAGACGAACCGGACGCCAGCCTCGACGAGGCGGCGCGCCAGCAACACGCGTTGGCCGGCGGAGTTCTGGCCGTATTCCTCCTTCACCTTGTCCGGTTCCTCGCTCATCGAAAATGCCGCGCGCGCTTTTTCGGAGCTGACCATTGAGTAGGCGCGTTGATAGAACGAATCCATCCCGTCGAGGGCATCGGATTTCTCCAGCGCGCTGAAATGGGCATCAACCGCCTCGCGCATTTCGCGGCGCTGGGCGAAGCGCTTGTCATCGACCCCGGCGGGTAACGTGAGGTCGCGAACCTTGAAGTCCCTTCTTGCGGGATCGCCGCCGAGACTGAACGGACCGAAGGCCGAGCCAAGATACCCGGTGCCGGCAAAGGTGTTCGGCATCGAGGGAATGCAGACGTAGGGCGGCAGTTCGTTGCGCGACCCCAGTTCATGGGCAACGACGCTGCCGATGCTCGGATATTGGATGGCCGGGCTGGGCCGATAGCCGGTGAACATGTTGTGCGTGCCGCGGTCGTGGTCGGCTTCGCCGTGGGTCATGGAGCGAACGACGGTGATTTTGTCGGCCACTTTAGCGGTCTCCTTCATGAACTCGGAGAAGTGGACGCCGTCGAGCTTGGTTTTTACGGTCCCAAGCGGCCCGCGGTATTCGATGGGCGCGAGGAGCTTCGGATCGAACGACTCCTGCGCGGCCATGCCGCCGGGCAAATATATGTTGATAACAGATTTGGCCACGCCCTCTTTGGCAGCGTCTTGCGCACCGGCCTTCGCGGCGGCCTGAAGGCGGAACAGGTTGCCGAGGGTGAGTCCCAATGTGCCGAGGCCGACATACAGGAATTCGCGGCGAGTGGGCCGCCAGGAATGGTCAGGGCTGTTGCACCAGGAAAAGCCGAACGAATCGCGCATAGATTTGCCTTTGTTAA
>JAKEEH010000020.1 GCA_022616725.1 Limisphaerales bacterium
AATCGCTGCTGTTTGCAAGCAGTTCTTGTGGCCGCGACCGGAGCTTGGTAGAATGATTCGGGACGATGTAGCATGCTTTTCCTTTTCCCAGTCGGCGTGGATTATCGCGCCCAGCGTTACCCGGTGGTGACGTTCACGCTGATGGGCCTGAACGTAGTCATCTACCTGGTCTCGCTCGTTTTGCGGATCCAAAGTAGCGGCAACGCAGACGACTGGATCACGCAGCACCTCTGGCTAAAACCGAGCGAGTCCACGTGGTACACTTACATCACGGCCCTGTTTGTTCACGCCGGATTTTTTCATCTGCTGTGGAACATGGTTTACCTGTTCCTGTTCGGGTCGTGCGTGGAGGATATTATTGGGCGCACAAGATACATTGCATTTTATCTCCTGGGTGGGTTGGCGGCGGACTTTGCGCACATCGCGGCCACTCCGGATCATTTTAAATCTGACATCCCGCTCGTAGGCGCGTCAGGAGCGATCAACGCGTGCATCGGCGGATTCGTGTTGCTGCTGCACAAGATAAGAGTCAATTTTCGATACGTAATCTTCCTCATTGTCCGGGCGTGGACGGGTGACTTCTGGCTTCCCGCGTGGCTGGTGATCTCATTTTGGTTCCTCATCGACGTGCTGTTCGCAGCGATGAGTTTCGTCAACGAAAACGTCGGTGGAGGCGTGGCATTCGCCGCGCACGTGGGCGGTTTTTTGGCCGGGCTCGGGATGATCGGCGCCTACAAAGCCTACTTGAGGATGCGCCCGCCGGAGGAAGCCGGGGAACTCGTTGAAGAAGCGGCATCCGGAGCGATGGATCAGCCAGCGGTCGTCTATCTATTTGAAAGCGGGAACCAAAGCGGTCCCTTCACGCTGGAACAAATCAACCAGATGATTGCCATCGGCGCGATTTCCGCCGAGACCCTCTATTGGCAGGAAGGAATGGAGGAATGGCGCGCGGTCGCCGAGCTGACTGAGTAAGCACGTGTTAAGCGGCCTGCGGCCAATCAGCGACTCAACGGGACGCCAACTGACGCGGAACGGTCGCGGTTCCCTCTCAATGAAAATCCCCGAGAATCGCTACACGCGATCGTGAACGCCGGCTACGCCCGCCTTGCTGGCGCAGTGCGCGCAGCAATAGAACACGCCGTCGGCTTCGATGCCGTGCCCGATGATCTTGCACTCGCAATGCTCGCACCGCGGCGCAAGAGCGTGAATCGCGCATTCAAAGCTGTCGAAATAATGCGTCTCTCCACGGACTGTTATTTCGAGTGGTTTGTCGTAATCATTGCCGCAAACTTCGCATTCGTGCATAACTCCCTCCGTAATTCGTTTCCGGCTCCCCGGATTGACCGCCAATTCTTCCTTGCTCGCCTTGTCTGCTCATGCGTCAATGTAACTTGACTTCCGGCTGCAACAATGGGGCGAGGGCCCTACTTACGGCAATTTGCCTGCCCTCGCAGAGGACCATGCTGGTTAGCTCCGCCGACGTCTGGCCCAATCAGCCCCCTCCTGACGTCGGGGGTTACTCCCTCAAATCAAATTCACCGGGTCGATATCCACGACCAGCGTCACGTCGTCTGGCAGCGCGGTGGCTTCCTGGATTTTCGAAAGATGCCGGCTCAGCTTCGACATCTGGCGCGCCCGCAGCATGATCTGGTAGCGATAGTACGATTCGGCGCGGGCGAGCGGCGCGGGAGCGGGGCCGGCGATGATCAAGTCCTTCCACTCAGCGAGCTCCTTTTCCAATTCTTTGCGCAGGTGTTCCGCCGAGAACTTTATCTTGTCTTCATTGTGCCCTTTCAGGGTTAGCAGAGCGACGCGGCTCACTGGCGGATATTTCAACTGTTCGCGGAACTCGATTTCCTGTTCGTAAAAGCCGAGATAGTCATGGCGGCGCGCATACTGGATGGCCGGATGAAACGGCGTAAACGCCTGCACCACCACTTCGCCTTCGACATCCCCCCGCCCTGCCCTGCCGGCGACTTGCGTGAGTAACTGAAAGGTGCGCTCGCCGGCACGGAAATCCGGCACGTGCAAGCCGAGATCAGCATAGACGATCCCGACGAGAGTGACATTCGGGAAGTGCAGTCCCTTGGCAATCATTTGGGTGCCGACGAGAATATCGGTTTTGCCGAGCCGGAAGTCTCCGAGGATGCGCCGGTAATCCTCCTTGCGTTTCAGCGCATCGGAATCCATGCGTTCGACACGGGCGTCCGGGAACAGGCGGGTGAGGGTGTCCTCCACTTTCTCGGTGCCGAGGCCGGAGTAACGGATGGCGGGATTGCCGCATTTGGGCTCAGGACACTTTACCGGGACTGCGGCCTCATAGGCGCAAATGTGGCACAGGAGCTTTTGCGCCTGGCGGTGGTAAGTGAGCGAGACGCTGCAATTTGGACACCCCGCGACATAGCCGCATTGCGGACATTGCAGCGCCGTGGAGTAGCCGCGGCGATTGAGAAAAAGAATCACTTGCTCATGGCGCTCCAGCCGTTGCGTGATCGCTTCTTTGAGCGGTTGCGAGAAGATCTGGAGGCCTTTGTCTTTGCGGTTCTCCTTGCGCATGTCCACCACGCGCACGATGGGCATGCGTTTGTCGTCAACGCGCGCGCGCAGTTCAAGCAACTGGTATTTGCCACGCCGCATGTTGTAAAAGCTTTCCATCGACGGCGTCGCCGAACCGAGCACGACGACCGCATTCTCCCGGCTGGCGCGTACCACGGCCACGTCGCGCGCATGATACCGAGGCGCTTCCTCCTGCTTGTAGGAGTGTTCGTGCTCTTCATCGACAATAATCAGCCCCAGCGGCTCCACCGGTGCGAAGATCGCTGAACGCGCCCCAATGACGACGCGCGCCCGACCCTGGCGAATTTTGTGCCATTCGTCATGCCGCTCTCCGGCCGACAGGTGACTATGGAGCACCGCGACGAGCGTCTGAACTTTCCCGGCGCTGAACCGGGCCTTGAAGCGCTCGACCGTTTGTGGCGTCAACGAAATTTCGGGCACGAGGACGATCGCTCCCCTGCCCTGCTCCAACGCCCTGGCAATGGCCTGCAGATACACTTCCGTTTTGCCGCTGCCGGTCACGCCATGCAGGAGAAATACTTTCGGCTGCGCCGCGGTCATCGCATTGGTGACCGCTCCGAGCGCGTTTTGTTGTTCGGTGTTCAGAGCCAGCGCTTTCGTGGGCAGGATTTGCTCCTCCCCGTACGGATCGCGCTCGAAAACTTCCGGGCCAATCTTCACAAGCCCTTTGTCTTCCAGTCGTCGCACCAGGTCGGGCGTCGCGCCCGTGAGGCGCAGCAGCTCCGTCAGCGAAAGGCGCCGCCATTCCTCGATCACGTTCCAGACATCCTGTTGCCGGCGGGTGAGTTTTGGCATTTCGCCTTCCACCGTGAGCGCGCGCACAAACAACCGTTCGCGCCACCCCTCCTTCTCTTTGCGCACCGCGTCCGGCAGGACGCTCTTGAGCGCGACCTCGACCGGGCAGCAGTAGTAATCAGCGATCCACCGGGCAAGCTCGAGCACCTTTGGAGTGACGAGCGATTGCGCGCCGATGACCTTTGCGATCGGCCTTAAATTTGTGTGCGGCGAATCCTCCGCCAGAGCCGTAACCACCCCGAGCACCTGCCGATGCCCGAAAGGCACCTTGACGCGACTCCCGACCTCCACCTGCCGCACAAATTCCTCGGGAATCGAGTAATCGAACTCTTTGCGCAGGGCGATTTCAAGAGTAACACGCGCAATCATTCGGTGCCGTGTTAGTTTTATCGCTTCGACTTTAAATGCAAGGCATCGCTTCGCAGTTATTGACTACTGATTTCCCGATTTCCGATTACTGAGTTTCCATTGTGACATTTAGGCGACAGGACTTTTCAGAATTGACGGCGGGCCGCCGCAGGCGCACGGTCGCAAAGGACGGAATAAAACTCCGGAACGCGTAGTCAGGTAAGTTTATGGACATGGTGGTCCAGCAGACATGAAGGACAGGGAAAGGAGGCATATGGCAAAGCTCAAGGTTAATGGCAGGGATCACGCAATTGATGTCAGTCCCGAGACGCCGTTGTTGTGGGTGCTGCGGGAAAATCTCGGTCTGACCGGAACAAAATTCGGCTGCGGCATGGCACTTTGCGGCGCTTGCACTGTGCACCTGGATGGCGAGGCCGTGCGCTCTTGTGTGACGCCCATCTCGCGCGCCGACGGCAAAGAGGTCACAACGATCGAGGGTCTCTCGCCAAATCTCAGCCATCCGTTGCAACGGGCGTGGATCACCGAGGATGTGCCACAGTGCGGTTACTGCCAATCGGGGCAGATCATGGCCGCTGCGGTTCTGCTGCGGGAAAATCCAAAACCCACGGATGCGGACATTGACGATGCGATGACTGGCAACATTTGTCGTTGTGGAACGTACCAGCGCATTCGGCGCGCGATTCATCTGGCAGCGCAACTCAAAGCGCAAGGAGGCGCCCAATGAACGCTATCGTGAATTGCAGTCGCCGTAGTTTTCTCAAGTCCAGCGCGCTCGCCGGTGGCGGGTTGATTCTGGGTGTTCACCTTTCTGGTCTCGCCCGCAGGGTTCAGGCCGCCGCGAGACCGACTTCCGCCCTTGCGCTCAACGCCTTCGTGCGCATCGGCGCGGATGAGACTGTAACGGTCGTGGTTAATCATTCTGAGTTGGGGCAGGGCCCGTACACCAGCATACCGATGGTCGTCGCGGAAGAATTGGACGCGGACTGGAGCAAGGTCCGTTATGAACCGGCGCCGGTTGATCCGGCGTACAATCACACCGTCTTCGGCATGCAGATGACGGGCGGGAGCACAAGCACGTGGACGGAGTGGGAACGCGTGCGCAAAGCCGGCGCTGCGGCGCGCCAGATGTTGATCGCGGCAGCGGCGGACACATGGAAGGTCGAGCCGGCAAACTGCCGAACGGAAAACGGCCACGTAGTTTCCGGAACCGGGGAGCGCGCATCTTATGGAAGCCTGGTGGAGAAAGCATCCAGGCTCGAACCGCCGCAGAATGTGCCGTTGAAAAACCCAAAAGATTTCAAATTCGTGGGCCAGCCGACGAAGCGATTGGACGCGCCCGACAAGACCAATGGCAAGGCGGTATTTGGCATCGATGTGAATGTGCCCGGGATGCTCGTCGCGGTGGTGGCACGCCCGCCGGTGTTCGGCGCCAAACTGAAGAGTTTCAATGCAGACAAGGCGAAAGCCATTCCCGGCGTGCGCCACGTTGTGCAAATCGAGCGCGGCATCGCCGTCGTCGCTGAAGGCTTTTGGCCTGCCAAACGCGCGCGCGAGGCGTTGGAGATTTCGTGGGACGAAGGCCCGCTGGCCAGGCTCGATAGCCGGACGCAACGCGAGCAGTATGCGGAACTGGCCCGGAAACCAGGGGCTGTCGCTAAAAAGGAAGGCGACGCGGCGAACGCTCTCGGAAACGCCGCCAGAAAATTCGAAGCCATTTACGATCTCCCTTACCTCGCGCACGCGACGATGGAGCCGATGAATTGCGTGGCCGACGTGCGCGCCGACAGTTGCGAGATTTGGACCGGCACACAGTTTCAAACCGTCGATCGCGACGCGGCGGTGAAGGCGACCAGATTGAAGCCCGAGCAGGTGAAGTTGCACACCATGCTCTGCGGCGGCGGCTTCGGGCGACGCGCGGTGCCCGACAGCCATTTCGTTGTCGAAGCGGTGCAGATTTCAAAAGCGATTCAACAGCCGGTGAAAGTGATTTGGACCCGCGAAGACGATATGCGCGGCGGGTGGTATCGACCGAGGGCGTATCACTCCATCCGCGACGGGCTGGATGCAGGCGGGAAACCCGTGGCGTGGCAGCATCGAATCGTCTCTCAATCAATTATCGCGGGCACGCCGTTCGCAGAGCACGTGATGAAAGGCGGCGTGGACGACACGGCGGTCGAGGGCGCGAAGAGCCTTCCTTACGATATTCCGAACCTGCTTGTGGACTGGCTACCAGCGCCTGCGGGCGTGCCCGTTTTGTGGTGGCGCTCCGTCGGCCACTCCCACAACGCCTTCGTCGTTGAGACGTTCATTGACGAGTTGGCTCGCGCCGCGGGCAAAGACCCGTTCGAATTTCGCCGGGCGCTTCTCGAAAAGCATCCGCGCCATAAA
>JAKEEH010000181.1 GCA_022616725.1 Limisphaerales bacterium
CAGCGGTCGCTCGGCGTGGTTTGTTGGCGTGCTGGTGCTCATGACCTACCTGATCTTCGCGATGACCCTGTACCTGCTG
Source organism: Limisphaerales bacterium (assembly GCA_022616725.1). Classification (GTDB taxonomy): domain Bacteria; phylum Verrucomicrobiota; class Verrucomicrobiia; order Limisphaerales; family JAKEEH01; genus JAKEEH01. The sequence continues at coordinate 80 of JAKEEH010000181.1, forward strand.
CCGCCGCGGGGACAGTAATAGAGTGATATACGTGCGGGATAGTCGCAACAGTGCGGCAGCTTCCCAGCAGGGCGGCGCGCAGATCTTCGGGCCAGGCCATTGATTCATTCAATTGAACCGTTGAAATTCCGAAGCCCGAGTTCCGAGATCCGAAGGGAATCCGAAGCTCGAATTTTGAATCGGGTTTTCGTAGTGTGGTTTCAGTGCGTAAACGCATGGCCATCGCGATAGCTCTGCTGGTTATCACGGCGTGTATTGCGGTGATTGGCCTGAGGCCGTGGGAATCGCGAGTCGAACATCATAAGCGTGCGCTGTTTTCGGCCGGGCAAACGCGCTGGTTTGACCGCGTGCAAGACGTCTGGAACAGCAAGCGCGGAAGACCTCCAGCGTGGGTCCAGCGGACGGAGAGGCACGAGACCGCGCTGATTGAGCTCGGCTATTTTGAGCGCCGAACGTTTGAGTTGACAAACGTCACCCCGGCGATCGCCATGCAAAGCATTGGAACGGCCGCCGGCAAGATGATCACTGGTCCTTGGCGGATTCGACAAGCCAGCGCAACGAGCCTGGTGGTCGCAGGCGCCCGCGAAGACATGGCGTTGTGGGAGCACCTCATCCGCACGGCAGACGTGCCGGAGACAAAATAACCCATGCGCAAGCGCATCGTCATAGGGCTGATTGGGATTGGGGTAACGGCGGTTGTTGCGTATGTGATTTCGCGTCCCAGAGAAGGATCGATCCGGTGGCACAAGCGGCGATATGTAGAGGCGCAAAACGGATTCTTTGGCAGGACATGGTTTACTCCAATCGAAGAACTGTATTGCAAGATCGCCGGCACGCGTCGTCGTTTGCGGCAAATACCGAGAAATACCGAATCTTATGTGTTTTACTCGCAAATGAATGCCCATCACTCCGCACTGAGAGAGTTGGGTTATTTGGTGCAGCAGGAAGTTGTCATTTCCAATCAGTCCGCCAGCTTTGTCTTGTCGAACGTCTGGGCGAGCTCGACTCGTGTGATTCCTCTCGCAACCGCGCGATATACCGATCTCTCCTTTAGAACTGTTTCTGGAACAAACATGATTGTAATTACTGCCGTTCCTAAAGCTGTACACACGTACGAACAGCTGATCCGCAAAGCGGATGTTCCCGGGAAAGCAAATTGAGCTATGCGAAAGCGAATCCTCATAGGGCTGCTGCTCATCGTAGCGATTGGGATTGCGACATGGCTGCTTTCCCTGTCCGGACCGAAACGGGGCACGGTGGAATGGCATAAGCGGGAATACCTGGCAGCGTGGAATGCGGTAACCCAGCGGGAGGGTTCGCCCAGATTTCTGCGATGGCTCCGTGAAAAAACTCACACAACCGAGGCTGCGGAACTTCTTTTCAGAAAAATGGCCTCCAATCGTGTGGCCCTGGTCAAGCTTGGGTATCTGCTGGAGAGACGATTTGCCGTACGCAGTGGGCAGGGATTCGACGTCTCGAGGAAGGTGCTGAACGCATGGGCGATGTCGAATGACGAAATGGTTAAAAGCTTCAATTGGATGCAGGTCTACACAAATTCCATCGTGGTAACGGCCCCAACAGAGTGGATGGCCCAATGGGAAGAGTTGATCCGCAAAGCCGATGTTCCAAAACAGGAACGCGAATAATTGCCTCGTCTTAAATTTCAAATTTTCAATTTTCATTCTCCAATTCCCCTCTCCGCGCCTCTGTGTCTCCGCGGTTCAAAGCTTTTTACGATTCAACGACTTAATTTTTTTAACGATTTAATTGAATCGTTAAAAGGGTGGAAGAGTGGAAAGGGTTTTATTATTAGGACTGAAGGAGCCCCCAGCGATATGTCGCGAGCACCGCGAAAGCGCCGCAGGGGACAGGCGCACTCCACAACGCAAGCGCGCCAGCAACGGCCCTTCACAATTCCGCCAGGTCATCGAGTGCGCGTGTCCCCTGGCGCTTTCGCGGTGCTCGCGACCGATCCAGACTAATTCGCGTTACGGCACGTTGCCAGCAAGGGAAGCGCTTGCAGCGGCCTTGCGCTCTTTGCGAATGGCTCTGAGGGCGCTGTAGCCGACCAATTTGCGTCGTTGTTCGTCCCAAAGGCGGAAGGTAAACGATTTGAAACTCGACAACAGCGTGACCGGCTTCACGCTCTGGAACAGAGGTTCCGATTTATGGCATTTCTCCAGGTGATAATTCGGAATACGCGCGCTCAGATGGTGAATGTGGTGAAAACCGATGTTCCCTGAGAACCACTGAAGAATCCATGGCAGCTTGTAAAAGGAACTGCCCTGCAGCGCTGCCGCTGCATAGTCCCACTTTTCGTTGCGTTCCCAATAGACTCCTTCGAACTGATGCTGCACGTAGAACAGCCAAATTCCCGCTGACCCTGCCACGGCCAGCACGATGAGCTGCAGCAGCAGGTAAGCCTTCCAGCCGAAGAGCCAGCACAGCCCGAGCGCCATGCCCAACAGCGCGATATTCGTTCCATAGACCGACAGCCGCTCCCGACCGCTCGCCTTCGTGTAAGCAAAACGATGCTTGACCAGGAACAGAAATAGCGGCGCCAGCACGAACAGGACAAAGGGATTGCGCGCCAGCCGATAGGCAAATCTCTTCCAACGGGACGACTCAAGGTACTCCTGCACTGTCAGTGTCCATACGTCCCCGGTGCCGCGCCGGTCCAGGTCGCCCGAAGTGGCGTGGTGCAACGCGTGATCCCATCGCCAATGAAAATAGGGCGTAAAGGTCAACACGCCCGTGATGGTTCCCAGGATGTCATTGGCGAGGCGCGACTTGAAAAACGAGCCGTGGCCGCAGTCGTGAAAGATGATGAAAACCCGCACGAGGAAGCCTCCCGCGAGAATCGCTGCCGGCGCAGTAATCCACCACGAGACCGACAAGCTCCAATACATGACGAACCAGAGCCCGGCGTAGGGCAGCAGGGTGTTGAGGACCTGGCCGAGACCGCGCCCGAGCGACGGCTTTTGATACTTCGCGACAATTCGCCTCCAGCCCGAAGTGCCGGAATTATCTTCACCGTCTTTCATCATTGAGTTATCAAGCATAATACGTGCTTAACATTCCTGCGTTCGTTGCCGACTGAATTGGGGGCCGATCTCTCGCAATGTCCACGCGCAATCGGATCTTACCCCTGAATTGCCTTCCCTGCAAGCCGCCATTGCTGAATTTGCTGAATTCTGGAACGACGACCAGCGCCCTGGCTAGACAAACAAACGCCCTTTCGTGCCCGCGGCGCATGACGCGAAGTTTGACGCGTCCCATATGCTGGATTTGGGCGGTCTCCTGGAGGAGTTCGTCATACTGCTGCCACAAAAAAAGAACGCATTGTCGTGCGCGCCTGGGTTTCGTGGCGAGGCCGGCGAGCGGAATATTCCGTGACAACGCAGGCGTGGCGCGTATATTCACGCATTCTGATAGCGACCCTATCGTCTAGCGGTTAGGACACCGCCCTTTCACGGCGGCGGCACGGGTTCGATTCCCGTTAGGGTCGCCATGTTTTCCTAGGGAATTCCGTAATTGTTGACTTTTCCTGACACTTTCCTGACACTTTCCTGACAGTGCAGCCTATGAAAGGGATTCGCGTGGCGTGAAAAGACCTAAACCGATCGAGATTAAACGCGGCAATGTAATCGTAAAGATCTACCGCGTGAAAACTCATGGCCGCAATTCGTTCCAGGTGGCGGACTATTCGAGCGGCAGACGTAAGTTAATCAGCTTTTCAGAGGAGGCGGACGCGCGCGATAAGGCGGCGGAGATCGCGACCAAACTTGCCCGAGGTGAAGTGGACGTGCTCACGTTGGCGAACAAGGACAAGGCTTCTTACGTTCGGGCACTGCGGCAACGCCAGAACTCGCGCGGGAACAATGGTGAGCATTCACGTTGCCGACAGGGACGGGTTCGAGGCGGAACCAGCCGTCGCCTTTTCAATGGGTTTTGCTCGCTCGCGCGGAAGGTGGAGATTTTACGGATTCGCATCGTTTAGAGAGGAAACTGGTAGAAACAGTCGCAGAAGCCTCAACGAGCAGCAGAGCGGGCGGCAAAGAAATGAGTGTCAGAATCTCTCGACATAGCGCACCGCTTGAGGCGCTTTTATGATTTGAGTGGGTGTAGTCCGCGAGACAGCTCACATGTCGAATCCACGATTGATCTGACAAGAGGCCAATGACGGTCGGCGAGAGAACTTCGGTAAACATCTGATTGGGTTCCATGAACGTCGGCTATACCACATTTCTCAAGCCGATGCTTCTTCCGGACCAAGAGAGTGCTCGGTCTGAGCAAATACCTGGAAGGTTTCGTTCACGGGAATCTTCAATGCCGTCGAGTTCCGCCGCCAGCGCGGCGTCGAGTTTTTGGTAATTCATTAACTTCCAATAGACTCAACGCGGCGCTGGTTCGGGGCGTTCATAAAAACCCCTCAAACGAGAACAACGAAAGCCAGAGTTGCCGATGGTCCGCCGTCCACGCAACGCGTTCCCAAAACATCAGTTTTATGAACACCCTATGAGAGCCGCAATCTACGCCCGCGTAAGCACTGACCGACAAACACACGACAGCCAGCTAAACGAACTGCGCGAGTACTGCCAGCGCGCAATTGGAAATCCTCGTTGTATTAATCGGAACTCTTCAGAAGTGATTTGGGGGCCCGAATACGTTTTGTTTTGCAAGCTTTTGGACAGGTTCAGTCACCGCTGCGAGAGCGCGCGTCAAAGACTCACTCGCGCGAGCCTCACCGCGTAAGGTTTCTCTTCGTTGCCGGTATTTTAATAACGAATGTTTATGAGCCAGCAATTGATCAAGTCACGAATGGGGAGAATGATTTTGCACGCGGTTTGTCTTCTTCGAAATCCCCGCCACGCGCACTGGCATTGGCGCGGCATCGTGCGCGAAATCCAGCCGTCCGCGCAACTCAACTGCCTGCGCTCTTGATGTGTCGGCAGTCGGTTGAGTTTTCAATTTCTGCCGCGTGGCAGGAAGGCGGGTTCTGACGATAAAAATAAATCTGTGTGTGCGTCAGAACCCGCCGTGTTTTTTGCCCCGCGCGGATTCAAGTGAACAGAAGCGGAGTTGGAGGATGTAAGGTTTTTCGAGATCGCCGGTATCCCACTGTGAATGACCAAAAGGAATCAAGCTAAGTTATGAAAACAACGACTTCATCGTTTATTGGGATGGTTATGTTATTGGCGAGCCTGGCGCGCAGCAGCGCCCAGGGCACGGCGTTTACGTATCAGGGGCATCTGACGGAGGACGGGAATCCGGCTGTTGGACGCTATGACGTGGCGTTCATTGTGTATGACGCTCAACTGGGCGGAACGCAATACGGGCCGATTCTGACGAACCGGAATGTGGCGGTGTCGAATGGTTTGTTTACCACGAGCCTGAATTTTGGAGCGGACGTGTTCACCGGGGAAAGGCGGTGGTTGGAAATCTATGTGCGGACCAATGGCAACGGAGTATTCAGCGCGCTGAACCCACGACAGGAAATCGCGCCCAGCCCCTACGCGATCTATTCGGCGAACGCCGGCACGGCCGCGAGCGCGCTCACGGCGGCCACTGCGGCGACGGCGATCAGCGCCGAGACAGCCAACAGCGCGCTGACGGCGGCCAGCGCCGCGACAGCCAATAGCGCGACGACCGTGGCGTTGCAAAACGGGGCGGTGACCTCGCCGAAAATCGCTGACGGAACAATCGCGGCGTCGGACCTTAACGGGATGCTGCTGAGCAACACGTTCTGGCGGTTGGGTGGCAACGCGGGGACAAGGCTCGGGCATTTCTTTGGGACCACGGACGATCAGCCGCTGGAATTGAGGGTCAACGGTCTGCGGGCGTTGCGCCTAGAGCACAACGGCGACGGCGCGCCGAATCTGATTGGCGGTTCACCGTTGAACTACATAGGCCCGCGCGTCGTTGGCTCGACCATTGCGGGCGGCGGCGCGACTAATGCAATAATCTTTGGCATTATACTCACAAACTCGATCCGGGCGGATTTCGGGGTGATAGGCGGGGGCGCCGCAAACACGATTGGGGTGGACGCCTGGGGCGCGACGATAGCCGGCGGGACCGGCGGCGATATCGGCACGAACTCCTCTTACTCGGCCATTGGCGGGGGCAGCAACAACGAGATCGCGCCGAATTCCAGTTACGCCACGATCGCCGGAGGCGTGGCCAATGACATTGGCACGAACTCCAGTTACGCCGTGATTGGCGGCGGCTGGTTCAGCGACATCGGAACGAACGCCGTGGCGAGCACAATTGCCGGAGGTTACTGGAATGAGATCGGCACGGACTCCGAGTACGCGGCCATTGGGGGCGGCTATCTCAATAATGTGGAGGACGAAGCGCCGTATGCGACGATCCCGGGCGGGCGCTACAACCGCGCGGGCAGCCACGCGTTCGCCGCCGGATACAATGCGCAGGCGACGCACAAGGGCGCGTTTGTTTGGAGCGACAGCACCGGCACCTCTACTGCCTCGACCGCCGACAATTCGGTGACGTTCCGCGCCGGCGGCGGCTACCGTTTCTTTACCGGCACGGGCAGTGGCGGCGCACAACTCGCGGCTGGCGCCACCGCTTGGAGTGTGCTCTCGGATCGGAACGTCAAGAAAGACATCCGCCCGGTGGACAATCAGTCGATCCTGGACAAGCTCTCGCGCGTGCCGGTGACGCAATGGCACTACGAGTGGGAAACGGATTCCGACCCATTGAACCTCGGCCCCATGGCGCAGGACTTCAAAGCGGCGTTCTTTCCCGGCCGCGACGAGAAAAGCATCAGCACGCTTGAATTTGATGGCGTGGCGCTGGCGGCGATCCAGGGTCTGAACGCGTTGCTCAAGGAGAAGGAGACGGAAATCGGGTCGTTGAAAGAGCGGCTGGAACGGCTGGAGCGCGCGGTCGGAAGCTTTTCCGAACAGAATACAGGAGGGGCCCGATGAAAGCCTTTCGCGTAACCAATGCATTCATGGGCCTGTTGCTAACGGTTCACCTTGGGAACGGGCAAAACTTCGCGATTAACTGGCACACCATTGACGGCGGCGGGGGCACAAGCAGCGGCGCGCAATATCGCGTGAGCGGGACTGCCGGCCAGCCGGATGCCGGGAAGCTTTCGGGCGGCAACTACATCCTGCGAGGAGGCTTTTGGGGCGTGGCCACGGCAGTGCAAGTGGCCGGCTCGCCGGACCTGAGCATCACGGCTTCGGGCGCGAATGTGATCCTGTCGTGGCCGTCGCCCTCGACGGGCTTCATCTTGCAACAAACGACCGATCTAACATCGGGGACCTGGACAACCGTGGCGAGTCTGCCGGGGGACGACGGCGCGACAAAGAGGGTAACAGTGCCCGCGTTTGCGGGCAGGGCATTCTTCCGGCTGGTCAAGTAAAAGCTTGGCCAGGGGAAAGAGAAGATCGCCAGTCGCGGCGCGCGCGCGCGCGCCGCGACTTCTCGTCTCATGGAATGGAATCCCCAACCTGCTCTGATCCTTCGCGTACCGAATCATTTTTTCTGCGCGATCGTCCCGTCGGAAGTCTGCGGGTCAGGAGACCCGCGATACAGCAGATTTGGAAATCTGCGCTACGAACGAAGGAAATTTGCACTACAAAGGAAGGACGTCCGCGAGCATGAAAGGTTTTCCTTCCGCAACGGTATTCATCGGTGGAAGTGGATGATGGAAGAAACGCTTCCACGGCAGTCGCGCCCGTTCGGCACTGGTTGCAGGGCCGCCCGTCCAAACAAACAGCCATCAAAGATGACAATGACAAACAGCACATCATGAAAAACATACTGAAACTAACTCGGTTCACAGTCCTCGCGGCGGCAAGTCTGGCGGCAGCGCCAGCCTTCGCCCAGGAGTTCAACATCGATTACCGGAACCCTCGCGGGGTGCCGCCGGCAGCCTATCCGGCCGTTGCCGGGCCGGGCGTCTGGAACAACCCGCCCGGGCCAGCGGCGTTTGGTCCGTTGCTGAACCTGGGCGGAGCCCCGACCGCTGCTGGGATCGTTGGAGCGGCGATTGGCGCCTTCAGCTTTGATGATCCCGCCTGCCCGGTTCCCCATTCGCGCCTGTACGAAGACGGCCTCGTGGTCGGGGCACCCGCCGGCGGAGGCATGTTCGTTGTGGGACCGTTGGTCGCTGGCACATACGAGGTTTATACCTACGCCTGGGCGCCGGGCATGCCGGCGAATGTGACCCAGGTCAGCGTTTTGGGATCGATTGATGGGGCCCAAAACGTTGGGGGCGCATGGCCAGGCTGGCACTGGGAAGGAATCACCTACGCGCATCATACCGGAATTGCGGTTGCAGCCGGCGGATCCATCTTCATCCAGCTCAACGCATCCACCCCCGGATCGACCCCGAGGCTGAGCGGCCTCCAAATCAGGTTCGATGATGGTGACCATAATAATCCGAATAATCCTAACTAG
>JAKEEH010000182.1 GCA_022616725.1 Limisphaerales bacterium
GCTTCCTCTGCCACCGTGCCGGTCGCGCCCAACGCTTTCGCCAGTTTGTCCCACTTGCTCTTGTCGGGGAAAAACGCCTGGCAGATGCAGAAAGTCCGCCCATCGTAATCGCTGTCCAAGAACCAAGCCGCAATCCGCTCGCGGTCGGTTGGAAACAACGTATTGCTCACGGGGTCGTAAACGTCCATCCCTTCGACTTCCAAGACGAATTGTCCGTCAGCCTGCTTTTCCGGCGACTTCACGCGCGGTGCGCTGAAAACGGTGAAAATCTGACTGCCCGGCTGCGTCTTGAGCAAGTTGCCCATTGCCACGTCGGGGCGAATCAATGCCATGTGAACGCGCAGGTTCGGATGCGATGATTCTTCGATGACAGCTTGCGCCGCCGCGTCGAATCCAAAACCCGCGAACACCAAGTCATCGTATCCACGCCGGTTAGCGGCACGCACGGCCTCCTCAACCTGATAGGCCGTGATGTTGCCGACTTCCGGGCCGACACTCACCGCCACGCGGCGTTCCTTTTTGTCACCATTGGCCCATTCACCATCCGCGTGCAGCAACGATACACCCGTAACGGGTTCAAGCCGGGTGAACTTCTGGTTCTTGTTGCCAGAGAAGTCCACGCCGCTCGTTTTCAACAATCGAAGAATCTTATCCAGATGCGCCTCAGCGTTTGCCACCGCCAAATCACCGTCGAACGTTTCCAACTCCTGCGGTGCGCCACCGATGGGCGTGTCCAATCCATCTTCTATGGAAATGACACCTTCCATCGTGAACGGACTGCTTACGCGCACGATGTCGTTGTTGACCTCCGGTTTGTCCACCAGTTCTTCCATCCCGGCGTTGGCGGCGATACAGGCATTCACTTCATCCATTTCCTGCCGCCAAGCAGCGCGATAGGCCGTGAGCGCATCCTGCAACGGTTTCGGCCAGTCCGAGTCGGTATCAAAGGGCACTTCCCATTCTTTCCAGTCAGTTTTCGGCAAATCCCACCTTCGTCGGTCCGCTTCCGTGACCGACTTCTTGCCATCGCGCTTTTGCTTCTCGGCAAGCTTCATGGCCAGTCTCTGGCGCAACTCTGGCGTGACTCGCTTCAACGCCGTGTTCAATTCTTTCAAACGTGCGCCAAGAATGGGCTCGTGCTTGGCGAAGATCGGATCGAGCGAAGTGTTTCTCGCGATGCTCTTGAGCGTGATGTGCGGAACGGTTTTGCACCGGAACGTCAGCCGCTTGCCCGTAGGTTTGCCATCTTCTCCAATCTCGGCGATCCACTCGCCACGCTTGTTCCGGTCAAGGTCTTCCGCGCTCAATTCACGAAGCTGGTAATACGGAAAGCGGGCTGTCATCAGGCGCTGCCGGGCCAGAGCCAATGCCACGCGGCTCGTGTCGCATGTAATCCAACGCCTCCCCCACTGTTCGGCCGCATACGCCGTCGTCCCGCTGCCGCACGTTGGATCGAGCACCAGATCACCGGGGTCAGTCGTCATCAGCAGGCAGCGCTCGATTATCTTCGTTGCTGTTTGAACGACGTAAACTTTTTCTCGCTCGGCCGTGCCCATAGTGTCGGTCCACATATTGGTTACTGGCGTGGCCGCGAAATCGCTGAGAAAGATGCGCGAATTCAAAAACTCTTTGGTACGGAAAATACGTTCAGCTTTTCCCAAGCGCTGAAGTCCTTCGATGGTCGTTTTCCAGTGTTGGTTCGGCTTATGCAGAAATCTTTGGCCCTCGAACTCGAAAGTCTTTGCCTCTTTGGCCGCGCCGTCGGAGGTGAGCGGGCCACCCAAGAATAACCGCGCGCCTTCCGGGAGTGTTAATTCACCATTCGATTGAAACCGACTTACTGGAACAACTGAACCGTCCGCCAGCATTACCGAGTTGTAACGGTCGCCCGCCCCTTCACCGTGAACTTTGTCGTCATAAAGTGTGATAAATTTCGCTTTCGCCTTGTCCTTGGCATACCAGATCAGGTAATCGGAGATTCCCGGAAGTCCCACGGTTTCAAACCCGCCTGTCTTTTTGAACGTAATCTGTCCGGCGAAATTCTCCGCGTTGAAGACTTCATCCATCACACACCGCACGCGATGAAGGTTCTCATCGCTGATTTGAACGAAGATGCTGCCAGTATCGGCAAGAAGTTCCTTGGCCATCGCCAGCCGGTCGCGCAGGTAGGCCAGATAAGAATGGACGCCGAGCGTCCAGGTGTCGCGGTAGGCTTTGACCGTCTCCGGCTCGCGTGTGAGGTCCTGCTCGCGGTCTTTTACATCGCGCTGACCAAGTTGCGGCTGAAAGTTGGACGCGAACTTGATGCCGTAGGGCGGGTCGAGGTAAATCATCTGCACTTTGCCCGCAAGGTCCTCGCGTCTCGCAAGGCTGGCCATCACTTGCAGCGAGTCGCCGAGAATCATGCGGTTTGCCCAATCCACGTCGTGCTGATAAAACTGCACGGCTTGCGTGTAGCTCTGCTGTGGGTCGGCAAAGAGATCGCGCTGCACGTCTTCGCGCGCCAGCACGCGCAGAATCGCCTGCGTGGAAATGCGTTCGTGAATGTGCAAGGCTACCGGCTCGACCTCGAACCACGGCTTCTCCCGTTTGCCGCTCCATTCGAGCCAGGGTTCATGCTTGCGAAGCGCGGCGGCAAGAAGCTTCGCATCATCGAGCTTCAATGGCTCACGACTGGCTCTGCGCAAAAGTTCCGGCAATTCGTCCGCCTCAACCGAAGCCGAACGCAGCACCGGCGGCAGATGTGGATTGTATTCGTACCGGATTTTCGGTGCGTCCTGAAGGACGCCCTGGGCAGCAAGTCCGGCAGGCGGATTGTTTTTCCGCTTGCTGGGATATTTGTAGCTGGCCACCGAATCCCCGGCGGTGGCATGGGACGCGGTCGCTGCTTTTTTGCGCGGCATAGGCTGAGTTCGCTCGCGCGCGAATCAGCCGTGTTGAGGACTGCTCTTTGAAGGAATCCTGTGCCAAAAAAATAGGGGGCGAACCTACTTACGCCCCACTACAGGCACGTGGATGCCCTTCAAGGAACGCTTTCGGCGCGCCCCGAGTGGGGCGCGCCTCGAGCGCTGTCCTTGAAGTCGAAATTTCCACGTTTCGTAGTGAACAGCAGCCGAGACTGCGCGAAATGTATTTTGTAAAAAGTTTAGTTGATCATCGTTCTTGATGTTCCGAACGGGGAGGAGACTAGCCGAAATGCCGGCACAGCGACAATCTCTGAATTCCTCTTTGCCGCCACAAGCGAGCCTGGTCGAGTCACCGAGACAAGCGTGCCTTGCGCCTCGATTGTATGGCTTCGCTCGCGCCGTCAAGGTAGAACGCCCCCTTTTCCCCGCGTCTCCACCGTTGACTGCGCTCGCTTCGCGGGGAGGGAGGCGCTTAGGATGGCACGCTTGGAGTGTGCATGTCTGGCGGAGAGATTCAGGGATACTGCCTCATGCTTGATTTCGGAGCTATAGTTCAAGCATGGCTTTAACTGCGCACCCGAAACTAATCACAACAGCGTTACCGGCCAAGGATCTGTTTGGCTTCACCCATCAGCGGATGCTGGAACGCACTTGCATAAGCATCGAGCGTCGGCGCTTTGAGCCGGAGTCGTTTCCCCGTAGTTCGCCAACCAGAAACCGCCGTGAACACTTCACGGAGAATTTTCTTCGCCTCGGCAGGCTTGAGACCAAAGCGTGATGCAAC
>JAKEEH010000183.1 GCA_022616725.1 Limisphaerales bacterium
GGACAGCATGCTCCAACTGCGAGCAGCCCGTGCCAATAATTGGTGGGACACATACTGGGCTAAAACCAGAAATTGACCGGCAGTTTCAATCGCACCCCTTCGCGACCTTCGCGAGGGCGGGCCTTGACGATGGGGTCCCGGTTGCCTAGCTTCCGTGGCTCGCTTGAGGCGAGTCGCGGCATTCTGGCCGCGGCATAACTCAATTTTTTTGAAAGGTTTGTCTGTGAACGTAACGGTTGAGAATTTGGGCCCCTGCAAGAAGCTCCTGCGGTTCGAGGTCGATCCGACGCAGGTCGATGAAGCCTTCGAATCGGTGACGAAGGAATTCCTGCGGCATGCGGCGATGCCGGGTTTCCGTCCGGGCAAAGCGCCTCGGGAAATGGTGGTGAAGAAATACGAGAAAGACATTGAGGAGGAAGTACGGCGCAAGCTCATGTCCGAGACGTATCGGCAGGGAATCAAGGAGCAGAAACTGAACGTGATCAGCAGCCCGGACGTTGAGGAAATACAGTTCAGCCGCGGGCAGCCGTTCCAGTTTGCGGCGACGCTCGAGACGGCGCCCGATTTTCAATTGCCCGAGTATCGCGGCCTTCCGGCAAAGCGCGAAATGACGTCTGTGACCGAGGATGACGTGAGGCGGGGAATCGAGGCTTTGCGCACGCAACAGGCTACCTTCGAGAAGGTAGATCGCGCGGTCGAGGAGAACGACATTGCGGTCGTAAACTACACCGGAACCTCAGAAGGCAAGCCGCTGACCGAGATTGCGCCGACGGCCCGCGGACTGGCTGAAAAGAAGAATTTTTGGATTGAGGTCAAGCCGGACGCGTTTATACCGGGTTTCGCCATACAGCTCCTCGGCGCCAAAGCGGGGGAGAAGCGAACCGTCAATGTTGAATTTCCAGCCGATTTCGTCGCCGCGGCATTAGCCGGCAAAAAGGGAACGTATGAGGTTGAGGTCGTGGAGGTGAAGAAGCGCGTGTTGCCGGAACTGGACGACAAGTTTGCTCAATCCTACGGCGCGGAAAGCATGGACGCTTTGCGCGAGGGGGTGCGCAAAGACCTGCAGAATGAGTTAAACCTGAAGCAGAAGCGCGTCGTGCGCAGCCAGATTGTCCGCGCCCTGATGGACCGCGTGCAGTTCGAGCTGCCGGAAGGCCTGGTGGAGGCGCACACGCGGCATTTCGTGTATGACATTGTCGCGCGCAGCCAGCAACAAGGGGCGACCAAAGAGACCATCGATCAGCAGAAGGACCAGATTTATAACGCTGCAAACGCCGGCGCAAAAGAGCGGGTGAAGCTGGGATTTATTCTCAATGCGATCGCCGACAAAGAGGGCATGAAAATCGCCCTCGAAGTGCTCAATGCGCGGCTGGCAATCATGGCCAGCGAAGCCAACATGCGGGCTGATTTATATGTAAAGGAATTGCAGAAGAACGACGGGATTGGCGCGGTGTATGAGCAACTGTTGCATGACCGCGTGATCGATTTCTTACAGGAGCATGCCAAAATCGAGGATGTTCCGCCGGGGCAAGCGCCCTCACCCTGACGCACGGGCGAGGGAAATTTGCGGGCGATGTGCAGTTGCTCAATCCCGGGCCTCCTGGCGCAGGTGAAGTGAATTTAAACTGCTTCTACAACTGGCGGACCTGGAGTAACCTGAGTTGAATGTGAGTCGGCCGCTTGAAATGCCATTCGACGAGGTTGCGCGACTACCGGCGCCGCAGGACAATGTGGCGATTGCCTGCCGCACGCTTGAGGCCGGCTCCCGCATTGCACACGCCGGGCGTGTGCTCACGCTGAGCCACACTATTCTCGAAGGCCATCGTCTTGCCGTTCGAGCCATCAGAACCGGCGATCAATTGCTCTCGTGGGGACTGCCCTTTGGCGTTGCGCTGGGCGACATCCAGCCCGGCGACTACATCTGCAACGAGTGGATACTGATCGCCCTCCGGCAGCGTCATGTGAAGTTTGCCCTCCCGGCGAAGCCGAATTTCGAAAACCACCGGATTCGTTACAGTCTGGATGCGGCAGCGTTCCGGCCCGGCGTCCAGGTGCCGCGGTATGAGTCGCCCGGCACTTTCCAAGGCTTTGCGCGTCCCGGCAATCGCGGTGTGGGCACGCGTAATTTCATCGTGGTCCTTGGCACAACTTCGCGCACAGCCAGTTGGGCCCGCGCGCTGGCGGAGCGCTTCTGTGATGTCCCGTCCAGATACCCCAACATCGACGGCGTCGTCGCGATCGCCCACACTGAGGCCGGCGGGGCGGCACGGCCCAACAATCTGGATTTCATACTCCGGGCGCTGTCTGGCTTTGCGGTCCACCCGAATGTTGCTGCACTGCTTGCGGCGGATATCGGAACCGAGCCAGTCACCAACGAGTTCCTGCGGCAGTTCATGATCGAGCACAGCTACGCCCTGGACCACGTGCCGCACCGTTTCCTCAGCATATCAGGCGCGTTCGACCCAGCGATCAGGCAAGGCGAAGCAGCCATTCGCGAGTGGCTGCCGATGGCTAATGAGTTCGTCCGTTCCACACAGCCGCTAGAGAAGCTTCGCATCGCGCTGCAATGCGGGGGCTCGGACGCCTTCTCCGGCGTCTCCGCGAACCCATTGCTCGGGCTGGTCGCAAAGGAGCTCGTGCGCCACGGCGGCAGCGCCAACCTGGCTGAAACCGACGAGTTGATTGGGGCTGAGCCTTACATTTTGAGCAACGTGCGGGATCATGAAACCGCGCAGGCGTTCCTCCAAAAAATCGAGCGCTTCCAGGAACGCGCCGGCTGGCACGGTGAAAGCGCCGAGGGCAACCCCAGCGGCGGCAATAACTTTCGCGGACTGTACAATATCACGATTAAATCCATCGGCGCCGCCCGCAAGAAAGACCCGGAGCAACGTCTTGACTACGTGATCGACTACGCCGAGCCGATGACCGCGCCCGGTTTTTATTTCATGGACAGCCCCGGGAACGATCTCGAGGGGATCGCCGGCCAGGTCGCCGCGGGTTGTACTATGATCCTTTTCACGACCGGCAACGGCTCGATTACTAATTTCCCCTTTGTTCCGACGATCAAGATCATGACCAATACCGGGCGTTACAATTTGCTGGCCCGCGAGATGGATGTGAACGCCGGACGATATCTCAACGGCACCCCCCTGGAGACGCTTGGCGGCGAAACTTTTGATTTAATGGTCCGTGCCGCCTCCGGCGAACGCACGGCTGGCGAGCGCGTCGGCTTCCCGCAGGTCCAACTCTGGCGTGATTGGCCGCAAACCGGCACAGGCAAAGTTGAGGAGATTCTCCAGCGCCCCGCGCCTACAGGCGAACCTGTGGCCATTCGCCGGGTTCGGCAGCGTTCGTTCGATGTCAACATAGATCGCGCGGATAGACTGGGATTGATCTTGCCGACAAGCCTTTGCGCCAGCCAGGTAGCGCGCGGCATCGCCCGGCAACTCAATGCCAC
>JAKEEH010000021.1 GCA_022616725.1 Limisphaerales bacterium
ACTACGGATCAGAAGGTTATAGGTTCAACTCCTATTGGGTGCGCCAACTGTAACTGTCGGAACGTCAGGCATTTCTGCTCTCAGATCGCGATACCCACAAAAATCAGGAAAACGTGCTTGGCCAATTTTTGGATTCTCATACCAGTTCTCTTTCGACAGGCGTGGCCGGATTGCGATTCAAATGGTCTTTTCGATAGTGGCTGGGCGAGCAACCACAGGCGCGCTGGAATGCTTCATAGAAACGACTCGGCGTCCGAAAGCCGGATTCCAAAGCCACGTCGATGACTTTTTCGTCCGTGGTGGCGAGCAGCCGCTGTGCCTGCGCGATGCGGTAGCGAGTCAGGTAATCGCTCAATGTTGTGTGGAACGTGCGTTTAAAGAGAGTCATGGCGTAGTTCGGATGCAGATGAGTCTCGCGAGCTATGTCATTGATGGACAACGGCTCACGATAATGGCGCGCAATGTAGCTGGCCATCTGTTCGGCCTTCATGGCGCTTGTCGCTCCCCGGATGTTGCGGACCGGCTGACGTGCCGCGGTCGTGTCGGGGACTGCGGCCGCGAATCGGAGCAGACGGGCTTGGAGCTCCAGTGCAGTCGCTGGTGATGGCTGACGATTCCGGCCTTTCAAGTCGTGTTCCCACTGACGGCAGAGTGCGAAGTCGAGTTCGAACCGGCTGCGGTCGCCTTCTGTCTCGCTGATGAAGTAGCCGCTCAATAGTCGATCGATAAACTTGGATGGCAATTGACACTGAAGAACCCACGCCAGCGGCAGCGTAATGACAAAGTATTCGGGGCTTTTTTCCGAGCCGATGATTTGATGGGGCATCGCGGCCCAGAATGCACCTAACCGGCGTTCTTGGACTGTAACGCGCGTGCCGCCGAGCAGGTACGTAAGGGAGCCACCCAAGAGGAGGTTCAGCTCGATCTCATCATGGCGGTCGGGTCGGCGCATGACTGCGGCTTTCCAGAGCTCGCAGGTGAAACCGTACGGCGCGAGGTCGGGACGTCTGTGGTCGAACGTGTACGGTCGCATGAAGCTTAGGATACAGGAGGAATTTGCGCGCAAACAAGAGGACATCCGACCCGCCAGAGGACATAGTCCTTGGCATACCCGTTTTCGGGCTATGATGAGAACGGTTGGAAAAGCGCTCTCTACAGCGGTAGGTGTGTTGGTAGGAATCGGGTGGACGCTCTGCTCGGGCGCGGCGAATACACCTCTCGCGCATCATGGCGCGCTTGATGGCATGCGGCACCGGGTGATTATTTCAAGCGATATCGGAGGCACCGATCCCGATGATTTTCAGTCGATGGTCCATCTGCTTCTTTACTCGGACGTCCTGGAGATCGAGGGATTAATCTCGTCTCCGTTCGACAAAGGACGGAAGGAAGACATCCTGCGGGTAATCGACGCTTACGAGCGGGACTATGAAAACCTGCGCACGTATTCGGACAAATATCCAACACCCGTCGTTTTGCGCGCGATGACTAAACAGGGGGAAAAGGAGGTCGCGCCGTTCACCGGCGTGCGGCGGAGCACCGAAGGGTCGGAATGGATCGTAAAGTGCGCGCGCCGCGATGATCCACGGCCTTTGCGCGTGCTGGTCTGGGGCGGCATCGAAGATTTGGCGCAGGCGCTGCACGACGCGCCGGACATTTTGCCCAAGCTGCGGGTGTATTACATCGGGGGGCCGAACAAAAAGTGGGGGCCAAACGCCTACCACTACATCGCGACGCATCATCCAATGCTCTGGATGATCGAGGCCAACTCCACGTATCGCGGGTGGTTTGTCGGCGGCAACCAGGAGGGAGAATGGAGCAATAAGGAATTTATAACGCGGCACATCATAGGCCACGGCGCGCTGGGGGATTTTCTCGCGGGCAAATTGGACAACATCAAATTGGGCGACACGCCTTCGGTCGCCTGGCTGCTCAAGGGCACCCCGGACGACCCGTCAAAGCCGGGCTGGGGCGGGCAATTCGTGCGCGCCTGGGAGCGTCCCTATTCTCGCTTCGCCCGGCTCACCACGAAGGAAGATTGCATGGAGGTCTTTGGCGTTCTCGAACTGGCGCTCCCGTTGGACGCTGACGCGCCGGAAAAGCCGGAAGCACGGCTGGTTGTGGAAAATCAGTCGCTCATCGGTCACGTGGGCGATGACAAAACAATGCGTTTTCGCTTCTGCCCGAAAGAGGCGAAGGCCTTCACCTTCACGATCCTGGGCAACCTCCCCTCGCTGAATGGCAAGAAGGGCGGCATCACGGCGGTGCTTCCATCTCCTGACCTAGCAAAGCACCCGTCCGCGAGATTTCCAAATTGGTGGACGGATGACCCTTCTCCGCAGTTCGCCGACGGTCCGCACAGCGGCGCGAAGACGGTCAGTCGGTGGCGTGAGGGATTTCTCCGCGACTTCGCCGCACGCATGGACCGCTGCAAATCACCTGCAACATCAAATTGAAAGAAAGCAACATGAGGCATAACGCCAATCGAAATGGAATTCTTCTCACCTTGGGATTTACCGCCATGCTGTTTGGAGTGGCACCAATGCCTGTCTCTGCTGGCGAGGTGCCGGCATTTCCCGGCGCAGAAGGCTTTGGTGCCAAGGCCAGCGGCGGGCGCGGCGGGCGCGTGATTGCAGTCACGACCTTGAACGACTCCGGGCCAGGCAGTCTCCGTGCGGCGGTCGATGAAAAGGGACCGCGCATCATCATCTTTCGTGTCTCAGGTAACATTCCTTTGAAGTCCTCGATCAAGGTGCGGAAAGGTGATCTCACCATCGCGGGTCAAACTGCTCCCGGTGATGGGATTTGCCTTCAGAACTACTCCCTCGATCTGGCGGGCGCGAACAACGTCATCATCCGCTATCTTCGCGTTCGCCCGGGCGATTC
>JAKEEH010000184.1 GCA_022616725.1 Limisphaerales bacterium
GCTGCAACGAACACCTTCTACCGTCTGGGTTTGGTGGAGGGAGCCAGGCATGCAACGGAGCGCCCCACGACGTCATTGATGGTCTTCCCGTCCGAGTCCACCAATTGGTCGGAGAAATCCGTCGAGGATTATCGTTCTGGCTATCTTCAGGGCCTCGGAACCAAACCATGACGATGGCGCCACTTAGGCACCGTGCCCAAGACTGGTAGCAAGACCACTCTCGGCTCGCTGACTATCCTTTCGCCTCCGGGATTCTTCTCGCGCAGGGCGATGTTTCGCTTTTCGAGGCACTTCAGCGGGCTGAGCCCCCGCCCCTTCTGATTAACACCTCACTTCAGTGAGGTGGAACAGGCCGATAGCGAGTAGAGTTCCCCTTCCCTCTTTGGCCTGCGCCCAAAGAGGGAAGGGGGACGGAGCCTTCTTCCGAGTGCGGTCACCCCGCTGAAGCGGGGTGTTAATCAGAATGGGGAGCTTCGCGCCCTTCGCGTTTTACCCTTCCCTTCACAAAAAAATCGCGTTGCACCTCCCGCACAAATATGCTATACTACACACGTTCGCAGCGACTCAAATAAGCCGCTGCTCGTTGTGAATAAATTTTGTATTGAGATATTTAGAATAGCCGTAAACACGGCCTCTAGATCTATTTTTCCTACCGATTGTCAAAACTGCCGCACACCGGAAACTCTTGCCTATAACTACTGTACAACAAGTGAACAAACTTGAACATTTCTGAACATTTCTGAACATCGACCCGTGAAAATCCTTAGCAAAATCGCAAAACTGAACATTTTTGAACACCTGTGGGGGTGGGGGGGTCTCCTCCTCCGACCCTCACGTCCACTCGGCAAAAGTTTCCCGACTTACTTCAGCACCAAAACTGACCAAAACTGACCAGAATTGACCGAAAATGCCAGGGGCCACTGTACAACCAAAGCGATCAAAACCGAACAAAACCGAACGATTTCACAAAACGCGCGCGGCGCGACATCGCTGTACCAGGCCCTTACGACGACAATGGTTCAAGTCGTTCAAGTCGTTCGGTTTTTGGTGGCAACGCTGCCGTTGAAATCGCGACCGCGACCGAAACTTGTTCTTTGAAATTCGAATCTAACCCTCCCTCGTGAGTGGCGGCCGTACGCGTTTCTTTCCCTCTTTGGCCACACGGGCCAAAGAGGGAAAGGAAACAAAGCCCAGAGATCATGGAATTTCCCGGAGGTGATAAGAGCCGACCACAGGCCGTAGGCACTGGCGTGACGCCCAATCCGGTCAGCGAGGCGCGGCTATTTTGGGCTTTGTTGAACGATGCAACGCACTTCTGCTTCACTTTCGTTTGACAATCGCTCGGAAAAGCGATGCCATCAGCCACACGGCAGGCCTTTATGGCAACCAGGAAATATAATGTCGGGATTGTCGGCTACGGGTGGGTCAGTGGGGCGCACATCGCAGCCATCAACGCCACGGCTCAAGCGGAGGTAACCGCGGTCTATTCCTCCCGCAAGCTCGATCCGACCGAGTTGAGTGCGCGCCACGGCGGCCAGATCACATGTTACGAGGACTTGAATGCGTTGCTGGCCGACAAGAGCATCCACGTCGTTTCCATTTGCAGTTATCCGCATCAACATGCGGACCAGGCTGTCGCCGCGGCGGAGGCCGGCAAGCATTTGATCATTGAAAAGCCGCTGGCCATCACGTGGGACGGCTGCCAGCGAATCCAGAAGGCAGTCCAGAAAGCGAAGGTGAGAACTTGCGTTTGTTTCGAGTGCCGGTTCTCAAGCCAGTTTCTCACGATAAAGGCGGTGATCGACAAAGGTTTGCTCGGGCGGATTCACTACGGAGAAGTCGATTATTATCATGGCATCGGTCCGTGGTATGGGCAGTTCCGGTGGAACATAAAGAAGGAATCGGGCGGCAGCAGCCTTTTGTCAGCGGGGTGCCACGCCATGGACGGGCTGCTCTTGTGCATGGGCTACGACGTCGAGGTGGTGAGCAGTTATTCGACACACTCCGCAAACGCTGATTTCGCCATCTACGAATATCCGACCACGAGCGTGACCATCCTGAAGTTCAAGGATGGCCGGGTCGGCAAAGTCGCCTCGGTGATCGATTGCCTGCAACCCTATTACTTTCACGTGCACCTGGTGGGCAGTGAAGGCAGCTTGCTCGACAACAAGCTTTACTCGACGCACCTCGGCGGCCTGGACAAAAACCGCTGGAGTCAACTGTCAATGAAATTGCTCGATTCTGGCGACGTGGCGGATCACCCGTACCAGCGTCAGTTCGAGGCCTTTTTCACCGCGCTGGACAAAAACGAGGAAATGCCATTGACGAACCTCGACCAGGCGATGCGGACCCACGAGGTGATTTTCGCGGCGGATAGTTCGGCGGCTCGCCACGCGCACCGCCGTCACTGACCCGTGGCCAAACGCGCCGGAAAACCGCTGCCCGTGGCGAAGGCGCCGCCCGCAGCATTCGCCATTGCGGCGCACCCGGACGATATCGAGTTCTACATGGCCGGCACGCTGCTGTTGCTGAAAGCGGCGGGCTTCGCAATTCACTACATGACGGTGGCGAGCGGATCGTGCGGAAGCCTTACCGTAGGACCAGCGAAGTTGCGCTCAATCCGCCGGCGCGAATCACAGGCCGCCGCGAATATCCTCGGGG
The DNA here is from genome assembly GCA_022616725.1 of Limisphaerales bacterium. Classification (GTDB taxonomy): domain Bacteria; phylum Verrucomicrobiota; class Verrucomicrobiia; order Limisphaerales; family JAKEEH01; genus JAKEEH01. Next base: position 2,662 of record JAKEEH010000184.1, read on the forward strand.
CGACCTATCACTCCACCCTGACGGACGACCTTGAGATATTTTACGACCTGCGAACGCTGCGGCGGCTGGCGGCCATCGTGCGCGAAGTCCGCCCGTCAATTCTCCTGACGCACGCGCCGCAGGATTACATGGAGGACCATACGAACACGTGCCGGCTGGTCGTCACGGCCGCGTTTGCGCGCGGCATGCCGAATTTCCGGACGACGCCAATGCGGCCCGCGGAGGCGCTGGATGTTACGATTTATCACGCGATGCCGCACAGCTTGCGCGATCCTCTACGGCGACCGGTCGTTCCGGACGCATTCGTGAATACGAGTTCAGTCCACGCGAAGAAACGCCAGGCCCTGGCGGCACATCGTTCGCAGAAGGAATGGCTTGACGCCAGCCAGGGGATGGATTCGTATCTTGCGTCCATGGACAGGTTGTCCAGCGAGCTGGGCGTCATGTCGCGCCGGTTCGAACACGCCGAGGGTTGGCGACGCCATCTCCACGTTGGTTTCAACGCGGTCGATTCCGATCCGCTGGCTTCCATTCTCGGCGCCGCTTATCTCGCGAACCCGAGCGTGCCGGCGTTTTAAAGGAACCGCAGAGACGCAGAGCCGCGGAGAGAGAGAAAGTTTCTCTGCGCATCTCAGCGTCTCCGCGGTGAATTTCACTCCCAAAGCCGACCCAGGCAACGCGTGGACCTACTGCCCAATCGTGATGACGTTTTTGATGCCGGTCGCCTTTCCGAGAAGCAGTTCACGATGCGCTTCCATCGGATATCGTCCGGAGATGACGGCACTCAATGCCCTGGGCCATCGCTGTTTGAAAATGCCCAGGTCACGGATCGCGCCCTCAAACGCTGGGCGGTCCGCATTGACCGTCCCGACAATGACCTGGTTTTTCAGCACCATGTCGCGCATGAGTGTGTCCGCTTCAATGGGGATGGCTGGTTTGTGCGGTGGAATCCCGGTGAACACGAACACGCCATTGAGGCCAAGAATTTTCAACACCTCAAAACCTACGCTCGCGACGCCAATGGCTTCATAGACCAGATCGACCGTTCCGACGATGCCCGCGAATTCCTTGACCGACACGGTCTGTGCCGAGACATATTTCGCGCCGATTGAGTTTACCAGGTCGGCTTTCGGATTCGGCTCCGGCGACCGCGAATAGACGTACGTCTTAAACCCGTTAACCAGCAAGGCCATCGCGCCCAGAATCCCGACCGGCCCGGCCCCAAGCACCACGGCCGTTTTCCCGGCCCCGCGCTCGGCGGACCGCGCGTGCCATGGCAGCCGATTCTGCACCTGCCAGACTTGAGCGAGCGCCTTTTCCGCGACCGTTAACGGCTCCACGAGCACTGCCACGTCGCGCAGCTCCTGCGGCACCGTGTTGAGATGTTTGTCTTCCTCGACGAAATACTCCGTCATGAAGCCATGCGTCATCTTGATGCCACGCTCAGTAAAGTCGCCGGTAAAACAGAAGTCCTGGCGATCGACGCGGCACGGGCTGCACCCGTGGTGCGGACAAGGCCGGCGCACCGACGGCACGACGAGGTCGCCCGGCTTCAGCCCCTGGACACCGGGGCCGACCTCCACCACTTCCCCAAGCGCTTCATGTCCGAGGATGAGGTATTCCGAATCAGTGGGCGGCGTTCCGTAGGCAAACGAGCAGATTTCCCGGTCCGTGCCGCAAATCCCAACTTCCAGGGTTCGAATGCGCACATCCGTGGGCGATTGCATCCGCGGAGCGGCATGCGCCAGCAGACCCACTTCCCGGCGGCGCGGAAATACGCCGACCGCCCTCATTGTGCCATTTTTCATCAATACAGATGCGCCCCGGAAAAGACGCAGGTTTGTCTATACTATAAGGTTTTGCAATGTTCCGAAAGCAAAAACTACCCTTTGCGCGGCCCGTCTCTAACTGCTATGCGTACAGGGTGACTTTCGCTACGTACTCGAACTTCATTGGGGGAGACTGGGTTGGCAGCCGGTCCGGTAAAACTTTGCAAACGGTCAATCCCGCCGATACCCGCGAAGTTGTCGCGCAGTATCCCGCCAGCGCAAGCGAAGATGCGCGCCAGGCGATCGAGGCGGCGAAGGCGGCGTACACCGGCTGGGCGGCGACAACCCCCGTGGCGCGTGGGCGTGTCCTGAGCAAAGCTTCGCAAGTGCTCGAGACCCGCAAAGCGCAACTCGCCGAACTGCTCACGCGTGAGGAGGGCAAGACGCTTGCCGAAAGCACCGGTGAAGTGCAGCGCGCCATCGACATCTTTCGATTTTTTGGCGGAATCAGTTACACCCTAGGCGGCCAAACAATTCCACATGATCTCCCGAACAATTTGCTTTACACAGTCCGTCAGCCGCTCGGCGTCGTTGGTTTGATCACGCCGTGGAACTTTCCCGTCGCGATCCCGGCGTGGAAGCTGGCCCCGGCCCTGGTGTCCGGCAATGCCGTCGTAATCAAACCTGCTTCGCAAGCCCCGGCACTCACGTTCGAGCTGGCCAAAGCGCTCCAGGAAGCGGGTCTTCCCAAAGGCGTACTGAACGTCGTTGCGGGCGATGGCCGCTCCGTCGGGGGCGAACTCGCGGCGAATCCGAATGTCGTCGCGCTCTCATTTACCGGTTCTTATTCCGTGGGGGAGCAGATCTATCAGCAACTCGCCCGGCGGATGGCACGTTCCCAAATGGAAATGGGCGGGAAGAATCCGACGATTGTTCTTGCCGATGCGGACCTTGATCTGGCTGCCACCCTCGTTGCCAAAGCCGGCTTTGGCCTGACCGGCCAGGCCTGCACCGCGACGAGCCGCGCGATTGTCGAGCGGAGCGTCCTCGAGCCGTTTATTGAAAGGCTCACCGCAAAGGCTCGAGCGTTAAAAGTCGGCAACGGTCTTGTCCCGGGGGTCGAGATGGGGCCTGCGGTGAACCAACAGGAACTCGACGGCAACTTCGACCACATCAAGATCGCGCAACAGGAAGGCGCAGAACTCGTGTTCGGCGGCGAGCGCCTGTCCGAGGGCGACTTGAGCCGCGGTTTTTTCATGTCGCCTGCCGTCGTGCGCAACGTGACACCGCAGATGCGCATCGCTCGCGAAGAAGTATTCGGGCCGGTCGTCGCCGTGGTGTCGGCCGAAAACTTTGACGACGCGATCAGTATTGCGAACAGCCTGGACGTAGGACTGTCTGCGTCAATCGTAACCCGCGACGTCCGCAAGGCGATGCTCTATGCCGAACGGATTGAGGCCGGCGTCGTCAAGATCAATCAGATTTCGACCGGTCTCGCCTTGCAGGCGCCATTTGGTGGCGTGAAAAAGTCCAGCAGCGATTCCTTCAAGGAACAGGGCGCCGGCGCTATCGACTTTTATACGCGCATCAAGACAGTGTATCTTGATTACTCTGTCTAATTTCTGGACACGAGTGAGCTTTAACGATGCAGACCTGACCTCGATTGAATCGACAAAGAGTCTGGATAAGATGAAACGTCGCAAACACGGCGGAATTCGATGAAAGCCATCCCCAAACTCGTGTCTCGGCAGTGTTGAAAAAAGAGGCACGTTCTATGCGTGCAAAAAGGATATTGCTATGAAGCTTTGCCGATTTCAGACCACCGAAGGCCATGCTCGCGTTGGCCTCGTCTATGAAGATACTTCCGTTGTCGATCTTGGGGCCGCCGGCGTGGAACGGCTCGAGCCGCTGCTGGAAACCGAGAACCTGGCTCATCATCTCGGCCGCCTGGTGAACCAGACCCAGACCCGTTACGGCCTGCGAAACATCAAGTTGCTTCCGCCGATCGAACGCCAGGAAGTCTGGGCCGCCGGCGTCACCTACCAGCGCAGCAAAACCGCGCGCATGGAGGAATCGAAGTTTGGCGCCAGCGCCTACGATAAGGTTTACGAAGCCAACCGCCCTGAACTGTTCTTCAAATCCGTCCCCGAGAAGGTTGTCGCGCCGAACGACCCGGTAGGCATTCGCAAAGACTCGGCGTGGAGCGTCCCCGAGCCGGAGCTGGCGCTGGTCTTCAATTCCAAGGGGCGCGTCGTTGGTTACACCATTGGCAACGACATGAGTTCGCGCGACATCGAGGGCGAAAATCTCCTTTACCTGCCGCAGGCTAAAATTTATGACCGCTCATGCGCCCTCGGTCCGTTCCTCAAAATCGGCGCTCTCGAAGCGGAAGCTCGCGCGTGGACGATTCACCTCCGCGTTCAGCGCGGCACCAAAGTCGTGTTCCAGGGCGAAACCTCCGTCAGCCAGATCAAGCGGCGCTTCGAGGAACTGGGCTCTTATCTTTTCAAGAGCCAGCGTTTCCCGCACGGCGCGGTCCTGCTGACCGGCACCGGAATCGTCCCGCCGGACAACTTTGCCCTTCAGGCCGCAGACGTCATCCGCATCAGCATCAGCGGCATCGGCGTTCTCGAAAATCCCGTCTCGTTGGTTTAGTTAACCCCCAGAATAGGTTCAACTTTGGCAGCCCCTCGGAGTGCCCGAGAGGAGGCTCAGCGGATTGCCGTTCGGAATTTGGCAAGCGGTCCGGTGGACGAACTCAAAGGAAACAGCCAACTGATCAGCGCAATTGAAATAGATTGAAAGATGCGCTCTCCTGCTTCGTTTACGTTCGAAACAACAGGTCCCCATGAAAGTTTCTAAGCGCATTCACGTGACATTCAACATCGAGGAAGGCTGGGAAATCCCTATAAGCGAGGGGAAATCAATCGCCACAGCCGCGGAAACGGTGGTCAAGCTCGCGCGTGAACCACAGGATGCCGGGGATCAGACGGGCTCGCCGGCGGAATGGCTGGCCGCTTTGATGTTCCGCCATTGCTTGGCGAATTGAGCCCGCGTTCAGGTTTGGTTAGGCCGTCGCCGGTGCGGGCGAACCCAGGCCGCCGATTTCCGGTTTGGGCGGCTTGTTAATCACCTCGCCCAACGGCGTCGCGGCGGGAGCGCCGGTCGGCGGGCCAACATCCGGCGTCGGCGGAGGTGGAGTGAACTTACCCGTGCGCACGATTTCTTCGACTTGATAGCCTTCGAGGGTTTCGTATTCGAGCAGGCAATTGGCTATCAACTCCAGCTTGTCCCGGTTTGAATCGATGATCTGCCTGGCCACACGATAACCTTCGTCGATGATGCGTTTCACCTCGTCGTCGATTTCCTGGGCGGTTTTTTCGCTGTAATCCTTGCTGCGGATCATTTCCCGGCCGAGGAAGATGTATTCGTTGTTATCGCCGTATTGCACCATGCCCAGCTTGGTGCTCATGCCGTATTGGCAAACCATTGCCCGGACGAGTTGTGTCGCTTGCTGAATGTCGCCGGTTGCGCCCGTGGAAATGTCGTTCGAGACAATCTCCTCCGCAATACGCCCGGCCATGGTCACGGCAACCATATCCAGCATCTCTTTGCGCTTGCGGTTGAGAATGTCGTCCTTCGGCAGGTACATCGTGGATCCGAGGGCCTGGCCGCGCGGAATGATCGTCACCTTGTGCAAGGGATGCGTGTGCTGGAGCACGACATTGACCAGGGCATGCCCGGCTTCGTGCCAAGCCGTAAATTTCTTATCCTCATCCGTCATGGCCATACTGCGCCGTTCGCGGCCCCAGCGAACTTTGTCGCGGGCCTCTTCCAGTTCGGCCATGCCGACCGCCTTCTTGTTCGTGCGGGCGGCGAGCAGCGCGGCTTCGTTGAGGAGATTGGCCAATTCCGCGCCGGAATAACCGGGTGTGCCGCGCGCAATCACAGCCAGATCAACGCTCGGATCGAGCTTCACGTTTTTGGCGTGGACCTTGAGGATGGCCTCGCGTCCCCTCACGTCCGGGAGGTTGACCGTAATCTGGCGGTCGAAACGGCCGGGCCGCAACAAGGCGGGATCGAGCACGTCCGGCCGGTTTGTGGCGGCAATGATGATGATGCCTTCCTGCGTATCGAACCCGTCCATCTCCACCAAAAGCGCATTGAGTGTCTGCTCGCGCTCGTCATTGCCGCCGCCCAGGCCGTGCCCGCGGCTGCGGCCAACGGCGTCGATTTCATCGATGAAAACCAGGCAGGGGGTGTTCTTGCGGGCTTGCTCGAACATATCGCGCACCCGGCTGGCGCCCACCCCGACGAACATTTCAACGAAATCAGACCCGCTGATGCTGAAAAACGCAGCGTCGGCTTCCCCCGCAATCGCCTTGGCGAGGAGCGTTTTGCCCGTGCCCGGAGCGCCAATCATCAAAATGCCTTTCGGAATGCGCCCGCCAAGCTTTTGAAACTTCTTCGGGTCCTTCAAAAAATCGACCAGTTCGGACACTTCCTCTTTGGCCTCCTCGACTCCGGCGACATCCTTGAAAGTGGTTTTGTTCTTCTCTTTGCTAAGCATCCGGGCCTTGCTCTTGCCGAAGCTCAGGGCGCCTTTACCGGCCATTTTGATTTGGCGGATGAACACAAAGTAGATGAGCAACGCTACAAGGAGAATTGGACCGAAGCCCCAGATGAGGTTCACGATCAGCGAGTTGGGCCGTTTCGAGTCAAATTTCGAACTGGTCAGGAGCTCCTGCAGCTTTTCCTCCGTCAAAAACACCTGCGCGATGAAAGGCTCCTCTTCGGCCTTCCCATTGACAACAATCTTTTTGCCTTCAGCATCCGATTTGAAGTAGCGGCCCCGAATGTCGCGCAGATAGGGCGATTGCGGATCGAGCGTGATCGTAGCCTTGGCAATCAGCTCATTCGTGACCTTCTGCATGAATTCATACTGGCTGAGCTGCTTTCCCTGGTTCGCGGCGTTGTTGCGGAAAATGACCAGCAACGGGATCAACCCGATGATTGCAATCCACAAAAGATAAGTGCGCGGCGGGACCTTAAACTCGCCATTCTTCCGGCCTTTCTCGTCGCCTTTGGACTTGTTATCTTCTGGCATCTGAAATATCGCGCCAAACTATCATGCTAATAGGCCGCTCGCAACCTGCATTTGTCGGGGTGCGGGCTCCCGGGTGTGATTGAAAGTGGGTGAGGCTAATTCCAGAAAGAATCCCATTTACGGTTAGCTCTGAGCACTCGCAGATGAGCGATCTGATCTGCATGTTCGTGTA
>JAKEEH010000185.1 GCA_022616725.1 Limisphaerales bacterium
AGTGCGCCTGTCCTCTGGCGCTTTGTCTCATGGGCAGGGGACGGATCCGAGTTGGCTGTATAGGAAGTTGAAGGGTGATGGGTTGAAGGGTGATGGGGTAAGCGCAGGGGAAATTTCAAATTTCAGGATCTCAGATTTCAGAGGAGAACTTGCTTCCAGGCGATGAAAAACTGGCTTTTCGCTTCCCCGCGGGAACGGTTCAAAGTATAGCAAACCCGCATGCGCGTTTTGATCGCGACAGTCACGGCCGGTGCCGGCCATTTACAGGCCGCCTCGGCGCTGGAAGAGGCGTGGCGCGCAATGCGCCCGCGCGACAGCGTCGAGAAGCTCGACGTGCTTGATTTTACGTCCCGGCTTTACCGAAAGCTTTATATCGAAAGCTACGTGGCGCTGGTCGAGCATGCACCGGAATTGTGGGCGCACGTGTTCAAAAGGACCGACGACCCGGAGCGGATTCGCAAGCTCGCGCGGCTGCGGCGGGCTTGGTCCCAAATCACCACCTCGAGGTTTGTCACGCATCTGCAAAAACTTCGACCCGAGGTGATGATCTGCACGCATTACATGCCGTCCGAAATTATCAGCGCAGTGAAAGATGAGATGAAAAGGCCGCCCTTCACGTCCACGGTCGTGACAGACTTCGAGGCGCACGCGCTCTGGATGCAGCCCGGGGTCGATTTGTATTTTGTCGCCGCCGAGGAAACAAAGGCGCGATTGGTCGCGCGCGGTCTGTCGAAGGAACGCGTGGTCGTGACCGGAATCCCGGTGTCGGGGCGCTTTGCAAATGTGGGTGACCGCGCGGAAATTCGCAAATGCCTTGGGCTGCGCGATGATTTGCCGGTGCTGCTGGTCCTGGGCGGCGGGTTCGGGATGGGGCCGGTTGAGGAGATCCTGCATGAACTGAACAAGGTTTCGATTCTTATGCAAGTTATGGTCGTGTGCGGACGGAACGAGGAACTGCGCCGCGAAGTGGCGGTGATTGATTGCAAGCATCCGACGCGCGTGTATGGGTTCGTCACAAACATGCAGGAGTTGATGGCCGCGTCGGATCTGGTAATCACGAAACCTGGCGGGCTAACGAGTTCGGAGGCGCTTGCGCTGGGAAAACCGATCTTCGTTTTGAACCCGATCCCGGGGCAAGAGGCCGCCAATAGCGACTTTCTGCTCGAATATGGCGCGGCAACGAAGGCCAATCGCCTTGAAGACCTTCCGTTTCGCCTGGAGAAGCTCCTGGGATCTTCAAAACTCGACGAAATGGCGCGCATCGCCGCCCAATTGGGCCGCCCTCACGCCGCGCGAGACATTTGCAAAGAGATTTTGCGCCGGGTGAATGAACCTGAAATCCCAAAGCCTAAAAGGCAAATACCAGAAAAATCCCAAACCTCAGGTTTCCAGGATGCGGCCCCGACGCGGTGAAGGAGCTGGCGTTCATCGCAATGCTCGCTTTGTGCTGCCATGGTGGCGCCAGCGCCGGGGTTCGCGAGGATGAGCGCATTGTCTTTTTTCCGACCTACGCTTTCCAGACGAAGGCGGGTTGGATGCTGAATGTCCACGGTTGGGTGTATGAGCCTGAAGAGAGGCCGGTCCTCGGCGTGATGCTGCGCCGGGCTATTCCGATAGATCGGGATAAGCTCACCTCTGCCGAACGCCTGGTTTATCGGGAACGGACCCGTTATTTCCTGCCCGACAACGAACGGGGAAAGTTAATCGCCGTCCAGGCCGGCGCCCTGCGACGCACAGCTCCGCCCACTCAGGCCAACGGCCATTTCAAGATGTCCTGGCAGCTCAGCGACGCACAATTTGATGCGTTTGGCATCACGAACGGCATGATTTCAGTCGCGGCATTGCTCGATGCGAATGACGCGAGGGCATTCACGGGCGCAATTCATGTGCTGAGCAACCGCGGTATTTCCGTTGTTTCGGATATCGACGACACGATCAAGGTCAGCGAAGTGCGGGACCAGGAGGCACTGCTGCTAAACACCTTCTGTCGGCCTTTCAAATCCGCGCCAAGAATGGCCAAGCTCTACGCGGGCTGGCAGGCGCAGGGTGCGCAGTTTCATTACGTCTCGGCCAGCCCGTGGCAACTCTACCCGGCGCTCGCCGAGTTCGTCCGCACCGAAGGCTTCCCGCCGGGCACATTCCACATGAAAGCTCTTCGGTTGAAGGATTCCACATTCCTGGCACTCTTCAACGATCCGATAGCGTACAAACTGGCTGTTCTCGAGCCGCTCATTGCGGCTTTCCCTGACCGCAAGTTTGTGCTGGCAGGGGATTCTGGCGAGAAAGACCCGGAAATCTATGCCAAGCTTGCGGAGCGTTTTCCGACACGGATCGAAGCAGTTTTGATTCGTAACGTTACTGGTGAAACCCGGCAAGCCAGTCGTTACCGCGCCGTCTTTCGACGAATTCCATCTGAAAAATGGCACGTTTTCACCGAACCATCGGAAATTCCGCGGCTTACGCTTAAATAGCTCCGCCACAATGGCTTGCGGGAGCGTGCCAATTTCGGCTTCGTCGTCAAACTTTTCCAAAATTCACCCGTTGGACTTGCTGGGATGCTGAGCGTAAGATGGTTGTAGAAGATATGGCCGTGGCTGTTCAGTCGCAAGTTGTTGGACCACAGGCACTAACGACGAAAAAGCGTTACGCCGGGGAGGTCGTATTTCTCTATGCCTATGACGTCGCTTATGACATGTCGCGCACACCGATAACGAGCTTGCTGGGGCAGCCCGTGCGCGCACTGGAACTGGACAGCGACAAACGGATGCCACGGCACCCCTTTCTTTTCAAGCCGCAGACCGTGACCCTACCGCCCGTCGAACGCATTGGTCCCAATGGCCCGATCCGCCTTGAACGCACAGTGAAGTTGCTGCCCGTAGGAGCTATCAGCATCACGGTACGCGTGCCGTTCGCGGCGGATCGGATTGAAGACCTGGTGGTTTATCATGATTTGCGGTTCGAAAATGCATCGCTCACCGACGAGGTGCGCCAATTGGCCGAGGAAATCCGCCACGAGTTGGCTCCGTATTGTATCCGGCCAGTCTCCTATCTGGCGGATGAAGAAGCCTACACGGTATTCTGTGTCGAAGCGCCCCTTACGAACGCTGAAGGAATGGTCATTAGCGCTGAAAGCTGGCTCGAGGCGCATCGCCGGCAGGTTGCCTCCGTCCTGACGCAGGAGGATGACATTCGCCACCTGTCGAAGCAGGAAGCCGAAGAATCCACGGGGCGTTACCTGAGCTATTACCAGAATGACGTGGTGGTAATCGACTGGGATGCGGCCCTCATTGTGGACGAAAGAGCGGATTTCGAGGAAACCGTTTACATCATGGAGTTGGCCAATCTGCAACTGGCCGAGTTGGAGGCGTACGACCGGTTGCTCGACGAAGCACTTGAACGTTCCTACCGCGACCTGACCCGGCGCAACCGGCTTCGCGCCCGGATGCATGTGCTGCATGAATTGCGGGAAATCCGGATCGATCTGGCACGCCTGAGCGACGAGCTGTCGAATATTACGAAGTTTTTCGGCGACTGGCACCTGGCGCGAATCTACGAGAACATTGCTGCCCGGTTTCACCTGGCCGACTGGCATCGAACGATCGACGAGAAGCTGAAGACCCTTGACGGCTTGTATCAGCTTCTGAAAAGCGATCAAATGAACCGCATGATGCTCATGCTCGAGGCCGCAATCGTCTTGTTGTTTATTGTTGATCTGATCCTGCTGTTCTTAGGCCTGAAAGGACCCTAAGACTGCCGCATTTATTTAGGCGGCCCAAATCTGAAGCATTTTTTGCTGTGTCCCGTCTAACCCTCTGCTAGCGTAGTCGCTGAGAGAATTATGACTGCTCCGGTCTCAGGGTTTGCCTTTCCGACCCCGACGATTTTTGGCCCGGGCGCGATCGCGGAACTGCCGACGCGGCTCAAACAGATGGGTTGCAAGCGGCCGCTGGTCGTGACGGATCCTGGCCTCCTGCAAACTCAGGCATTTCACATTCTCACCAACACCCTCGGAGCCAAAGGGCTGGGACAAACGTGGGATCTCTTTCATGGTGTCCACTCCAACCCTATAGAGCAAGACGTGGTGGATGCCGCCAAAGCCTTTCGCGAATCTGCTTGCGATTCGGTCATTGCTTTCGGTGGCGGCAGCGCCCTTGATGTGGGCAAGGCTTGCCGGCTGGTCGTCAAGCGGCCTGATCTCAAGTTAAGTCGATTCAATACCTACGACGACTGGAGCGGGCTCGCTCGCTGTGTCTGCATCCCGACCACTGCGGGCACGGGCAGCGAAGTCGGGCGCAGTTCGGTCATCACCCTCGCCGGCACGCAACGGCGGTCGGTCATCTTCCTCCCGCGCCTGATGGCAAAACTGGTCGTCCTTGACCCGGAGGTAACACTTGATCTGCCTCCCTTGCTGACCGCTGCCACGGGAATCGACGCGCTCACCCATTGCATCGAGTCGTTTACCTCGCCGACGTTCCAGCCGTTCTGCGACGGCGTCGCGCTCGAAGGAATCCATTACATAACCGAAGCCCTTCCGCGCGCAGTCAAGGATGGCAAGGACATCGACGCGCGGGGCAAAATGCTGGTAGCCGCGGCCATGGGCGGAGTGGCATTTCAGAAGGATCTCGGCGCGACGCATTCTCTCGCGCATCCGCTATCAGCGATGTGTGGGATGCACCACGGGACTGCCAACGCCATTTGCCTGCCACCCGTCATGGAGTTCAACGCGCAACGCAAGCCGGGGCTTTATCGGCGGGTCGGCATCGCGTGTGGCCTGGACGTGATGCGCGCCAAACCCGAGGACGCCGACCGGAAGGTGATTGATTATATCAAAAAATTCATTGCCAATGTCGGCATCGTGGGCGGGCTGCGCGAAAATGCGGTCCTGGAATCGCAGGTCGATGCTCTCTCGGCGCAAGCCTACGCCGATACGTGCCACCTGACGAACCCGGTGCCAGTGACTCGGGAGGACCTTCGCGCGCTTTACCAGGCCGCGTTATGACCTCGACACTCCTTTTCCTGGATGGCGAATTCCGCGACAGCAGCCGACGCAAACGAATCCCACAGACCAACCCCGCCACCGAGGAAGTATTCGCTGACGTCGCCGCGGCAAGCGTGGCCGATCTCGAAGAGGCAGTAAAAGGCGCGCACCGGGCGTTCACGCAAGTCTGGCGAAACCTCTCGCCGCGAAAGCGAACTGACATTCTCTTCGCAGTGTCGCGCCGCATCCGCGAGCAGGCCGAAGAGTTGGCCCAACTCGAATCGCGGAACATCGGCAAGCCCATCAGTGACGCCCGCGACGAGATCGAACTTGGCGCGCGCATTTTCGAGTACTACGCGGGCGGGATTACCCGATTGTTCGGCCAGACGATTCCGGTCGGGCGCGGCGGCTTCGATTTTACACTGCGCCAGCCAATGGGAGTGGTCGCCGCGATTGTGCCCTGGAACTTCCCTTTCCCGATCGCGTGCTGGAAAGCCGCACCCGCTTTGGCGGCTGGAAATACGGTCCTGCTGAAACCCGCCAGCCAATCGCCACTCACCGCCCTCGAGCTGGGACGCATCGCATTTGAAGCCGGCGTGCCTGCGGGCGCGCTGCAAGTCATGCCAGGAACCGGCAGCGAAATCGGCGACGCGCTCGCAACACACCCATTGATTCGCAAGATTTCCTTTACCGGCTCGACCTCGGTCGGTGCGCGGATTATGTCCCTGGCCTCGCGCGATCTGAAGCGCGTTTCCCTTGAACTTGGCGGCAAATCGCCGAACATTATTTTTGCCGATGCCGATGTGGAACAAGCCGCGTCCACTTCGCCGATGAGCGTGTTCGCCAATACTGGCCAGGATTGCTGCGCCCGTAGCCGGGTCTTCGTCGAACGAACGGTTTACGATGCCTTTGCGGAGAAATTCATTGCCGCGACCCGCCAACTCCAGGTGGGAGATCCCTCCAGCGACGCGACGCAGATTGGACCGCTGGTTTCGCGCGGCCAACGGGAAAGTGTCGAGCAGTTCATCGCCGGCGCCAGGAGCGCTGGGCGAAGCATCGCTTGCGGGGGCACGCGAACCCATTCCCGGGGCTATTATCTTGACCCCACTGTCGTGCTGGACGTTGAAACAAACGACCCGGTCTGGCGCGAGGAAGTTTTTGGCCCGGTTGTGTGCATCCGGCCATTTGACGACGAGTCAGCGATGTTGCGTGAAGTCAACGATTCCCCGTACGGCCTCAGCGGCTCGATCTGGACCAATGACCTCAAGCGCGCCATTCGGGTTGCGCGGCAGGTGGAGAGCGGTGTCCTCAGTATTAACTCGCACTCCAGCGTTCACGTGGAAGCGCCCTTCGGCGGCTTTAAGCAGAGCGGTATCGGCCGCGATTTGGGCATGGCTGCGCTTGAAGGCTACACCGAGCTTAAGAACGTTTATGTGGCGGAGGCGTAATCAGACCGGTTCAGTGACTCCGGCGGGCGCAACAATCTCGGGCGCCGTGGGACGCGTCGCGCTGCCAACACGTTCGTGCTCGCGCCACTATCTGCTCCTGCTAGCGGCACTGATCTGCGTGATGACGCTCGGTTGCCGCACTACACGTCCGCCATTTGGAGGCGCACCGCCTCCCGTGCGCGGCGGCATGATCGGCGGGCCGGTGCACACCTTTTCCATAGTCGGCTTCGATCCGGAAACCGGCGACCTGGGAGTTGCCGTGGAGAGCAAATTCTTTGGCGTGGGCTCAGTCGTTCCGTGGGCCAAAGCGAAAATCGGCGCCATCGCGACGCAGTCATACGCAAACGTGGCCTATGGACCGGACGGCCTTGAGCTGTTGCGCTCGGGCAAGTCCGCACAGGAAGCAATCAAACAGTTGACATC
>JAKEEH010000186.1 GCA_022616725.1 Limisphaerales bacterium
CCTGAGCCTGGTGTTCCGGCGCGGCCAGGCCGACACTTGACACTTTACCGCGCAGGCTTTCGGCCGCTTGCAGGGCTTCGGTGATATCGGTCACTGCCTTGACATAGACGAAACGGTTCAGGCAGGAGACCTGAAAGCGCGGGTCGGCTTCATAGACGACCGTCCAGGCCGTCGAGTCTTCACTGCACCACAGGCGGGTGTCCTCCGAGTTTGCGCCGCGGATTTTGTAGAAGCCGCGCTTCGAAGCGATCACGGCTGCCTCATCGACGGAGAGTTTGCGCCGGGGTTCGGTGGTTTCGCGTGCCCCGAGCTCTTCGGCCAGTTTGTGGGCGAACTGCTCCGCAGATACGGCGCCGCCGTGCTCAACATAGATCAGGTGCGGCGACAGACAGCCAAGTTGGTCCCACGCGATCACGTCCGTGGCAGCGTGTTCGATAATTTTTTTGGCGTTGAACCCCGCCAAAGCCTCGGCGGCGACATAACCGAAGCTCAAGCGATCTCCATATGTGAGCAGGCGCGCGCGCACCGGCACACGAGTACGCAGCGCGGCTATGGTGTCGTCGGATCCGGTGACCGTGACGCAGTCAGCCTCGGCGAAAAGCGCGTCCTCTAAGTCGGTCCTGCCGCCCGGCCACTCGGCGATCTCGATGCAAGCGCCAAGCTTGGAGTCCGCGTCGTAGATCGAATGTGCGAACATTCGGGGCAGGAACGACCCGCCAGTGGCGCATTTCATGAATTGCGCCGAGCGCGCCAGCAGGCCAAGGACGATGCTCATGAAAGCGGGATTCGGCACGTTCCCGGCGGCGAAGTGTAGGATCAACTCGGGTCCAGTGGTCATCGCCGCGTTAGAATTCTTCTGCTCCGCCGCAGTCGCGACCAGCGAATCCATTCGGTGCGCATGGCCGAGGTCATGCAGCACCAGGGCTTCGAGGTTGTCGCCGGTAAGGCGCTGAAAGAAGGTCTCGAGCCCGCGCGTGAGGGTCGGGAGGGAAAAGCCGGTCGCCCGCGGCCCCTGTTCGAGGGCCAGCCGACGGATCGGGTATGCGGCGTCCAGCCAGTTTTCGCCGACGTCATGCAGCACTTTGATGATGTTGCGCGTTGAGCGTTGCGCCAGATAGTGTTCGCGGTTGCGCTTCAGCGTCTGGCACGCTTCCCAAAGCATTTGGCCGTTGAGCGTCGCCTCTGGCGGCAGGTCAGCAAGGAAGTAATCGGGCAGGGTCATGGCGCTTGAGGCAACGATTCGGGTTGCGGCAATGGCGCTCCGGCGGTGCTGCCGCTGAGACCTTCACGCCTGCGAATGGCGGCCAGGCACGGCAAGCCGACCAAGGCGACGACGATGAGCGTCGCCAGCAATGCGTAGGCAGGATAGTAAGCAGCGACGGAATCAGCAGCAGAGCCGAGGCGCTGCACCCATTTGCCGACCAGCCAATGGGACAGGTTGCCAACCAGCCCGCCGATAGTAATAAAGATCCCGAACACGCGCCCGCGCACCGCATCGGGTACCGACTCCATCAGTGCCGCTTCAACGATCGGGTAATTGGCCATGAAGAAGAAGCCGTAAACCAGCAGCGCGGGAACGACTGCGCTGCGGGGGACGAACGGAAAGGTCGCGACGGCCACCGCCGCCAGGACCAAAACGATGGAGGAAGTTCGCAGGCGCGCGCCATCGCTCAAACCGCCAAAGAGGGGGTTGCTGATCAGTGAACCAATGAAAATAACGCTCAGGGCCACACCGGTGGCTTTGAGGTCCATTCCATGAGCCTTTTGCAGAAAGAGTGAGCCGAGGCTGCCCATGCTGCTGCCGGCGAAATCGCGCATGCTGAAGGCAAAGGCCGACGCGATGAAAAACATCCAGAGCGCGAGCGTGGGAAACATCGTCTCGAGATGACGATTCTCGACCGGGCGAACTTCGCGGGCAGTTTCCTCGGCCGCCAGCCACGTAAAGAGGATCGAGTCGACGACGCCGAGAATGCCGAGTTCGAGGACAGGCGCGCGCCAGCCAGCGGTTTCGGCGCGCCAACCGGAGTAGATCGGTCCCAGGAAGAAACCGACGCTGGCGCCCATTCCGACGAGGCCAAGAGCGCGGCCCGTGCCGGTTGGATAGAGCCGCGCCACCATGGCGGTCGCGGCGGGATGATAGAAACTGCCGCCGAAGCCGGCGATGATGACGCACAGCAACGCGAGTTCGTAAGTTCGGGCGAAACTGAGTCCAATGAACCCGAGGCCGTTAATGCCAAGGCCTATGGCCAGAAGCTTTTTGCGGCTAATGCGATCTGCCAGGACACCCATCGGATAGCTCGGGACGAAGTAGGCAATCATTAGCGCGGTGACCAACAGCGTCGCCTTGCCTACGCTGACCAGGCCGAGGTCTTTTTGGATCAGGAAATAGAGCGGCAGTAGCGCGACCTGATAGACGTGTGTAAAGGCGTGCAGGGCGGCGGCAAGGAAAAGCGTGCGGGAGCGATGATGTGGAGGGCTTTGCATGCGGTACTAAACTGCCATTAGCGAACATCCGCGGCGCTCCGCCCCCGCGGCGCGCCCCACCAACTCAAACCCGCGGCTGCGGCGCACGGCCAAATCCTGCGTTTCAATCGCCATCACCGAGTACACATTGGCGAGGTCAAAGACGCGAAGCAACCCAACCTCTCCATCGGCAACCGCGCGGCCAGTTTCTGGAGAAATGATTTGCGTGCGCGCCCACGGGGGGAACCGGAAGACACGGCTTCCCTTTCCGTCGTCTGTCGCGTCAGAATGTTGAGAAACATTCAACAATGTCATGTCGTAGGCCTGGGAACTCAGTTCGCACATGCCGTATTCGGATATGATACGGTCCGGCGAAATGGCAAAAGACGAACTGATCAGAGCGTGCAGGTCCGTTTTCAGGAGAGCGCGCGAACGGCCTTTGTAACCGCCTGTCTCCAGAGCCCACGATCCGGTGGGCAACGTAAAGCGAATCTGTCGCTGCCCCAGCGCTTCGAGCAGATGCACAAAGTTAAACGCCGTCCCGAGAATCCCGACTGGCTGGGTGGCCGTTTGAGCCTCGGACAACGCGTGGATCGCAGAATCGACGGGGACGAGCCACCCGCCAGACGAATCGATTCGACCGACGAACCCCGATCCCGGATTCCCGCTGCGCCGCCCCAGCGCGTCGAACATGTGAGCCAGCGAGGAATGTGGAACCGTGTGCGCCGCCGGCGTCAGAAAGATCATCTGCGTTTGGAGTAGAGCCACGTGTTTTTGAAACCAACTGAGGACCGATGCCCCGTAGATATCGAGCGATTCGGCATTGTGGAAATGGCGGCTCGGACGCTCCCCGGCGGTGCCGCTGGAGTGGAAAACAGTCGTCCGCTGCCGCTCCGGAAAGCAGGTCACGTCGAAGTCCTGGAAAGCGGCGGTGGGGATGGCCGGGATTTCGGGCCAGCGGCCCACGTTAGCCGGGCCGCGGCCAAGGGCGATGCAGTAGTTTCGGTAAGGCTGGTTGGATTCGTACTGCAGACGGAAGAGTTCGAGTGCGAGTTCCTCGAAATCATCCTTGGCGCCACGCATGATTTGGCGCAATCGGGTCTCAAATTGAACGAATCGGCGTGTCATCGCGGTTTTGATTGCCGGCTGGTTGTCCGCCACAGCCGCAGACCTAGATAGCCTAAGACCGGGGGTTTGCAAAGTCTGGTCATGGACACAGTGGGACACCAGGTGAAGAATGGAGCCTGGCGCGAGTGACGGCAAAAAATCGAACGACTCGACATGCAATCGTCGTAAGTGCTTGGTACAGCGAGGTCGAGTCGTCCAGTTTTTGTGAAATCGTTCGATTTTGTTCGATTTTTGTCCCAATTCGTCCGTAAGGCCGTTGAAGGGCTGAAGCGACGGAAAAGATACCCCCCACCCTTTGTGTAGCAGTTTTGTATCACTTTTGTATCAGTTTGTGATTCGTCTTGAATCGTTGAACCGCCAACGGCTGGGTTGTAGAGTGCCCCCTTGGAATTCTATTCGGTTTCATTCGGTTTTATTCGGTTTTCTGGACACCCCTCCCTTTTCCGTCCGGAAATGTCCGGAAATCGCCGGAAATGTCCGGTTTTGGCCGGGGGCGCGAGCGGGCAGTTAAAATAGTTAAAGTAGTTAAAACAGTTAAATCGGTCCGTTTTCATACTGCCTGTATTATACCATGGATTTTTGGCGGTTCGGGCGAGGAGAGGCGTTTTAATGTGCCTATGAGTGCCTA
>JAKEEH010000187.1 GCA_022616725.1 Limisphaerales bacterium
ATGGCTGACACGGTAAAAACGCATCAGATCGAGTACCCGGTGGCAGCCGATACGAGCGGGAAAACAGTCAAGACCTACAGGGCCAACAGCTTCCCGGATTACTACATCATCGATCGCAAAGGCGTCCTGCGTTGGGCGGACTTTGCGAATGTGGACGTGGAGAAGGCGATAGAGTTCCTCCTCGCCGAGAAGTAATTACAACGCGTTTCGGCGGGGTTGCGCGAAAAATGCGCGAATTCGCTTCGCCGCTGCGAAGGCTCCAAACAGCACCGAGAGCAGGAGTATCGTCAGGAAGAATTCCCCAGCCGGGTTCTGCGCGTGCGCCGGAACATAACGGAACCACGGGAGCTGGATAAGCGGTTGGTTGAGCCACGCGATTACGGGGTGATAGTTTAAGAACTCAGAAATGTAGATTTGCGCGACGAACGTGAACCAAACCAGCCCGGTGGCAAACAGCCCCGCACAGAAAAACGCCAGTGACGTCGTCGATTTCGCGACGCGCAGCAGCACATGTCGTGAGCGCGGCGGGTTGACCTGGATCAGGTTTAGGCGTTGCAGTTCCATGCGCTCCTTCGGCGTCAGATCCATCACCGAAATTTCCCCGGTCTGGACCCCGTGCAGCACGGCGCGCGCGTAAATTCGCGCCGCGATTACACGCAGACACACATAGAGAGGAAAGACCAGGAACGCGCAGTAAAAAAAGTAGCTGTTGAGCAAATCAATGACTTGTTTCGACGACGTGTTCGGAAAGTTCGGATCTTTCATCCCGAAAAACGCTGGCGCCGTTTTCAGGATCATTACTGGCAAGAAAAACGCCGACGTCAGAATCGCCAGAAGCAGGCAAGCCAGCCAATGGCGTCGCACCAGGCCCCACACAAAGGAAAAATTGTAGAACGACCGCCAGTCGCCGGTGACGGCCTGTCGGGCCTGCGCCAGCGGCAGGTACAGCATCACGGCCATGAACAGCATAATCCCGAGCCAACCCGTCGCCGGCCCCACGAACGCCTGCTCGTAACCTTTATTAAAGGAGTTGTTCCAGCCGTCGTACCAGGAGAACAGCCAGAGAATGCAGGCCGGCATTGTCAGGACCCATGTGTTGAAGATTCCCTGCACGCCGGTCTTGAGGTTTACGGCCAGTGAATGAAACGATGCCTTCAGCAATGACCATACATGACTGAGCCTGGATACGCCTTCCATCCGCTGAATGGCCTTTCGGAAATTTTGCCGCGCAAACCAATTGGGCCAATGCAAGTGTTCGTGAGCCGGGTCGTGCCGCGCGAGGTGATCCGCCAGCCGCGTGCCCTTGCGTTTGTATTCGCTGCGCGCCCACCAATAGCGCAAGGCGGAACGTTGCGCCAATCGATAGCTCCAGCCGATGATGATCAGACTGCCAGCAATGGATAAACAGAACAGCGCGCCGAGCGTGTACTTCCAAAGAAACACCAGCGTCTTCCACGCCGTCGTGCGCACCGTCTCGCCGAGGCTGCGTGTGGGAGCCGGAGCTTGTTGGACTTGAATGACGGGAGGAAGTGATGCGTCCAGGTTCATGATTACGCAATGGCCTCCCCAAGCACTGGACCTTCGGCATATTCCGCTTTGAAGCCCATTACTTGTCCGATGGTCGCCGCGATGCTCGACTGGTCCGCGTGCTTATCAACCACCTCGCCCCGGGAAATGCCCGGCCCGAACAGCAGCGCGAAAATCTCGTGTGACGAACGGGACCCGAAATGATGCTGGCACGGCACGGAGGCCAGCGGGTTGGTATCGCGCCCGCAATCGGGAACGACCACAAATACGGTGTTGCCGCGATACTCCTCATCAGCATCGACCGTCGCGACCAATTGCCGCAACCCCTCGTCGATGATCGCGATCCCGCGCGTGTAATGCGTCATGTTCCCCCAATGCACGTAGTCGGGATCATTGTAATTGACCATCAGGAGTTTTGGCCGCAACTCGCGCAGCGCGCGAATGGTCAATTCGGTCAGCAGGCGGTCGCCCCGCGGATTCACGAAACCGGTTTGGCCGTAGTGCCGGCGCCATCGTTCCCAAAACTCGGTCAACTCTGGTCCCTGCCCATTCTTCTCCGTGTTGCGAAAATCGACCGCTTCAAGCTTGGCAAGTTCTTTCTTCCTTTTCTCCAGTTCTTTGCCGGTCCATTTGCCGGCCGCGATGTTGCGCCGCAATAGAAACGTCTTGAATCGATAGAGGCTCAAGACATTCGAGCGGTAATTCACGCCGAAGAGGTGATGATTGCTGAACGTGTAAAACTCCTCGTTGGTGCGATCCTCGCCATTGACGATCAATGTCTGATGATGCGGCACATCAAACTGCTTGCGCAGGTATTCAAACACCGTTGGCACCTTGGCTTCGAAACGTTCCCCCAGGAACTGGCCGCGCACGTCTTTGTATTTGTCGTATTTGCCGGTGACGATGTAGAGCGTGCCCTGGCCATGGCTGGTTTCGATCCCCTCCAGCGAGGCAATCTCCATGTTCTTGAACAACGTTCCGCGCGAGGCCAGTTCGTGGCAAAGGAATGGAGCGTACGTGTGGTCGGGGTCAATGGTCTCGCGCCGGCGAACGCCGCCGCCGAATCTGACGATGATCACGTTTGGACCTCGATAGGCGGGCGACTCCGACTCGGCGGCCACAGCGCCGGGCAGAGCCGGCAACAACGCCCCACCCGCGACAATCCCTTTGAGAAACGTCCGCCGGGGAATGCCGTTCGTTTGCAATCCGTTTGTCATAGCGCGCCTTTCTTCGACACCTTTGGGAGGAGCTTAAACCAAGCCGCTCTGAAGACAAGACACGCGGTTAGGGCGAATTGTTGCAGGTAAGCGCCAAGAGCACCCTGCCGAAAATGTAACACCGGACTCGGGGGGAGCTGATGTGACTGCCTCCGCAGAGTGTCGGTTGCTACTACTTCGTTTGTCATTGGCACTAAGAGCCCCTCCTGACGTCGGGGGTAACAGATTATTATTATTATTCGGTCTATACCCTATTCCGCTCTCTCACCGCGGGCTTAAAATCGATCAGTGCCAACAAGAAAGTATGGACGCGAATTTCCCTATTCTGCTGGTCGATGATGATCCGAACGACATGTGGCTCGTCAAACACGCCTTTCAGAATGCCAGTCTGCCCAATCCTCTGCGGATGGTCAGCGACGGCCAGGAGGCGATCGACTATTTGCGCGGTCTGGGGCAATATGGGGATCGCAGCGCCTTTCCGTTCCCCAGGCTCGTCTTGCTCGACTTGAAAATGCCGCGCCTGAACGGTTTCGACGTCATTTCGTGGATGCGCCGCCATTATCCGAGCAAACTCACCCCGATCATCGTGCTCTCGTCCTCGGCGCTGCCGCAGGATGTCAATCGTTCTTACGAACTCGGCGCGAATGCCTACATGGTCAAGCCGGCGGATTTCCGCGCGCTCGAGCGCCTCTTCCGCACCATTGCCGATTTCTGGAATGCCGGTGAAGCCCCGGCTTTCGAGTTGCACACAATGGCCGCAGATCAGCGCTATTCGCATCCCCTGTTTCAACTGCCTGGCTCCGGCTAAGGCGTAACTCCCACCCGCCAGTCCCCTGCCGCTTGCGCAAACTGCGCCGCGCTGAAACATTGGCGGCGTCGCGCAAATGGACGAGAAACCGATTCATCCGGCCGACCTGGCCGATAAGCTGCAGCGCATGCCGGTGGAAGAGGCGCAAAAGATTCTGCGGCAACTTCCTCGCGGCGAAGCGGCGGCCGTCGTCGCGGAAATCGACGAACAGCTCCGCCCGAACCTGCTTGCGGGCATGTCATCCGCCGAAATTGCGCGCCTGATCCCGAAATTCAGCCACGACACGGCGGCGGACGTTGTCGCGGAACTGCCCGAAGAACGCCGCCCGGAAATCATGGCCGAGTTGCCGTCCGAAGAGCAAGCGCGGGTCAGCACCCTTCTCGCCTACCCGCCCGACACCGCGGGCGGGATCATGAGCGACCGCTTTATCAAGCTGCGCGCCCACCAGACGGTCGATGAATGCTTGCGCATGCTCCAGGGGCGGGCGGAAGAGAGCCAGGACGGGATTCTTTACCTTTATGTTACCGACGAAAACGATCGGTTGCTCGGGATCGTGTCGATGCGCGATCTGATTTTCCGCGGCCCGCAACGGACCATCGGCGAGTTGATGAACCGCGACGTCAAACACGTTTTTGTTGACGATGACCAGGAGACCATTGCCCGGCTTTTCGAGCATTATCATTACCTTGCCCTGCCCGTCCTCGATCGCGCGGGTCGTCTGGTCGGGGTCGTCTCCGCCCAACAAGTCATGGACGTGCTCAGGCAGGAAGCGACCGAGGACATGCAACTGATGGTCGGCTTGTCGGGCGAGGAGCGCGCGCTCACGCCCTGGCAGCAATCCATCCGCAAACGCCTGCCCTGGCTCTGCATCAATCTCGCCACCGCCTTCCTCGCCGGAGCGGTGGTCGGGTTGTTCGAAGGCACCATCGCCAAATGGACCGCCCTGGCGGTGTTTCTCCCAATTGTCGCCGGGCAGGGTGGCAATGCCGGAGCCCAAACTCTTACCGTCATCATTCGCGAAATGGCCCTCGGCGAAATGAACCTCGGCGACGGACGCAAAGCTTTAATCAAGGAAGTAATCCTTGGCCTGCTCAATGGACTCGCCATCGGTCTTTTAGTTGGAGTGATCGGCTACTTTTGGAAGGGCAACATCATCCTCGGGGTCGTCGTCGGCGCGGCGATGCTCCTTAATATGGTGGCCGCGGCTTTGTCCGGCGTTCTCGTTCCTTACAGTCTGAAGGCGATGCGCATCGATCCTGCCCTGGCGTCGAGCATCATGGTCACGACTGTGACCGATGTCGCCGGCTTCTTTTTCTTCCTCGGCCTGGCCGCGCTGGCCTTGCAATGGTGGCCGCCGTCACTATGAAATCACTGACCGAGCATCTCTGGTTCGAAGTGCCCGCGCGGCGCGGCTACATCAATATCACCGAAACTGTCGAGAAGCTTGTCCGCCAAAGCGGCGTCCAGGAGGGCGTTTGTCTGGTCAACGCGATGCACATCACCGCCAGCGTTTATATCAATGACGCCGAGGACGGCTTGCTACACGATTATGACGCGTGGCTTGAGAAGCTCGCTCCACACGAACCAACGACGCAGTACCATCACAACCGCACTGGCGAGGACAACGCGGATGCGCACCTGAAACGCCAGATCATGGGCCGTGAGGTGGTCGTTGCGATAACCAATGGCCAACTCGACCTCGGCCCGTGGGAACAGATTTTCTACGGCGAATTCGATGGCAAACGGCGCAAACGTGTGCTGGTCAAGATCATCGGCGAATAGTTGCCAGAATGTCTGTCCGACCGTTGCCAAGCGGCGAGATGGTCCAGAACAGGTTTGTTTTTGCCAGGGCGGGAGGTGACAGGTGAGGGCGTCATGCGGCGCTTTCCTGTTCCGCAGAGGGTTTGGGCATGCGCCGTGACCTGAAACTGAAGTTCCACGGGCGGGGCGAGGCTTGAAACCCATCGCGCGCGACTTTGCGAAATTCATTGCGCAAACGGTCCTGCGCCAGGTGCCCGCCGATGACGCTGGTGATGACCGAAACGGCGAACCAACAGGCCAGCACGTCCTCGATGCCCATGCCGCCCACACCGATGCCAAAGACGATAAAGAAAGCCGCGAGCCACGGGGGCAACATGACTCGCGCCAGGGTCGCCAGAACGGCCCGATGATGACGCGAGCTCGTCAATCCGTGCCACATGCCAGTCCAGCTCAACGCGTAGTAATCGGCGGCCAGAAGTACGATGCCTCCAACGATGCCGAGGGACCATGTCACGGAGGGGCCGCCGCCAAAGGGCCAGGCGCTGAGGAAATTTGCGAGCAAAAACAGATTCAAGACGGCCAAAAGCGCTAAAGGGCCGCGGCAGAGATGCCACAACGCCAGGCGTTGCCCGGCAATCATGATTTGCGGGCGCATTGGGGAAACCAGCAACACCTCCAGCGCCCCGCTGCGGCGGTCTTCGCTGAAGCGCCGGCCCGCTTCTGAGGCAATGATGTACTTGATCAGTTGATGGGCCGCAAAAGCAGTCACGAAGCTCAGGAGAAATCCCGAACGGCGTCCGCCGCCAGACGCGGGTGTGCCGTGAATGGCCAAGCCGACGCTTAATCCGACCATCGCGAGGAGCAGACTCCAGACCAGAGCGGGCGACGCCTGCCCATGCCGCGCCAGGTGATAAAACGGGTTTGTGACGGTGCGAGCGATGGGGCCGCGCCGGGTGATTTTTCGGCGACTGCCAACCCGAACGCGGTCACGCCAGGTCAAGGGCAACAGCACCGACGCGCCAAGGAGAAACAGGAGGGCGA
>JAKEEH010000188.1 GCA_022616725.1 Limisphaerales bacterium
AGGCATACGGGCAACGGCAAACCCTTTGAACTGTCAAATTTGACAGGACACGACCTGGCGGAACTGTCAACGGCCCACGCTCCTGCGCTTGCGTCGTGGAGTGCGCCTGTCCTCTGGCGCTTTACGTCGCACGATGAGGTTCGAGGGTTCAACCCGCGAAAGCTCCTTTCGGCTAAATCTTTCCCTGAACCCTCTCAGGTTCAGGGGTTCAATGCGCGAAATGTTTCGGGGGAATCTCTCCCCGGGCCGCCGACCAGTGCTGGATTCGCCGCGCTTCAGCGACGCTTCGCCCCATCACATCGGCCCGCGCAGCCGAAAGAAGCGCTTGCCAGGACCGATTGGAACATCGACCTGGAACTCCGCTCCCGACACTGTCGGTGTGACCGAAACGGGAGTCCACGGGGACCCGAGTTCCGCCGTCGCTTCCACGGTCATGTTCGTCCAACTGTTCGGCCAGGAAATTCGTAGAGAATTGCCGAGCCGCACCGCCTGGGCCATGGGGCCGCCGGCCAATTTAACCAGGAATAAATCCTCACAGTATTCATCAAACTCGTCGATCGATCCTCGCGGCACCAGAGTTGCGCCGCCAAGCATCAGGGGATAATCGAAGTGGTCGGCGACATACACACTGCCAGCGCTGTCAATGCCAATATTTTTGGATGTGTCCGCGTCGGCATCGTTGGACAGCCTCGTCACCCACCGCACCGCTCCAGTGGGATCGATCGCCGCCGCGAAACCGGCATCCGCGGTTATGCTGAACAATAAAAACCCATCCAGATCGGTACGCAGGTCAAAGGCGCCGGACAGATAAGCGTTCCCGTCGGCATCCGTCACGAGCCCGTTGATGATATCGTCGTTCGGGCCACCATAACGGCGCGCCCAGACGAGATTTCCGGCCGGCCCAAACCTCGCCACAAATATATCCGCCGGAAAACTGAACAGGTCGGGCGTCCCGACGCCGTTCAGCGTTGTTGTCCCGAACATGGCGCTGCCTTCGAAAGCCCCCGCCAGCCACGCGGTGCCGCCTGGTCCGAACGCGACGCCCAGCGGCGTGTCGGGCGCGCACGGCCCGAGCGACTCGGCCCAGACGACGCCGCCCGTGCCATTGATCCTCGCGAGGAATAGCGCTTCGGAGTAATATTCATTCGGCAACTCGGACAGCACGTTCGTCCCGAGTTGCGCAATTTCAGAAAACTTCGAGGCCCACAAGACATTCCCGTCCGCGTCCACCGCCAGATCGCCGCCGTTGAAGCCTCCGCCCGGCGAGCCGATCACCCAAAGCGGCGTGCCGTTCGAGGACGCCTTCATAAGAAAAAGTCCTTCGTAGGCGCCAAATTCATTGGGAATATTGTTGGTCAGCCGGAAAGGTCCAAACGTCGCCTCAGTATCGAATTGGCCGGCGAAATAAATGTTGCCTGCCGCATCCACCGCCAGAGCATCCGCCGAATCGTAGAACGAGCCGCCGTATTGCCTGGCCCAGACGAACCGTCCCTGACCGTCGATTTTCACAAGAACCAGCGCCCCATCCTCAGTCATCAGGTTCGTGGTGCCGATTTGCAAAGCATCCTCGATATCCCCCGCCACCACGACCGCGCCCGCGCCATCGACGCCAACCAGCTCCCCGAAGAATCTCTCGCCCAGTTGGATTGCCCACTGCCATGTGCCGTTGGCGTCGAACTTTGCCAGGAAATTGACATCCTCCAGGAATCCGAACGGCTCGGCCAGCAAGCTGGAAACCAGATTCGTATTACCGATCGTGATGCTGCCGGCGAAGGTCCCCAGCACAAAAACATTGCCTTGCGGGTCCACGGCGATGGACTCGACCTCATCGCAGTTCGTTCCGCCCAGTTGCCTCGCCCAGGTGACCGCCCGAGATGGACCTGGCTCAACGACCGTCAACGTAGCGGGCGAGCTCAGCGCCGAACCTTGCGCGTTGCTGATCGACACGCGATAGGAACCCGAATCGTTTGTCTGCGCATTTAGGATGCTTAACGTGGCGGAATTCGCCCCGCTGATTCGCCCTGAATCGATGACTGGTTGGCCCGCTTTGAGCCATTGAAAGCTCAGCGGCGCTGCGCCAAGTGCGTTCACGGATAAAAAGGCGTTGTCGCCCGCCAACACGGTCGCACCCTGTGGCTGTCCAATGATAATGGGCGGACCGGACGCAGGCGTGTACTCGAATTGATCCACCCAGGCGCGATCAAGTCCTTCCTCGAACAGCTCATCCTTGTAGTAGCGCCATCGCAGCGTGTTCGGCCCGTCGGCCAATTGATAACTTTTCTGTTCCCAGTCCACGTCGCCCGAAATCTCGCTCTGGAGCACGCCGTTGATCCTGAATTCAAGAAAGTCAAACCCCTGCTCTGATGACACCATCCACCAGAACGAGATGAGCTCCGGCCCGGGGACAACAATCTCCAGCCAAACCTGCTCGCCATCGAGGATAAAGCCGCATTGCGCCGCATCCACACCATCATGCGTGAGAAGTGTCTGCCCGAACCAAAAGCTGTCGCCGTCGGTGGTCCAAAAAACCGCATTCGTGGCGTCCAGCGCCTCCGCCAGCGTCGGCTCCGCCGCCGTTAAGTGTAGAGTGCAGAGTGCAAATTGCAGAATGCAGAACCAGACGACGGAAGACCGACGATGTATGCGGGCGAAGACCGCAGAGAGAATCGAAATTAATTGCCTCATGTGGTGAAAGGGTATGCGATTTGCATACCGGAATGCGCCCAAACTTGCAAGGAGACAAATCTCGCCTATCTCGCGTTCAGTCGGGAGCGCTCGGAGCGCGGCAATCCTGTAGTGCTTTGTTCTTGGGACTGAGGTAGGTGAATACCCCATTGTAGTGTCGCCCCTCTCCCCCGCAGGGTAGAGCAGTTGCCATGCCTCGCTACCGACCACACCGACACACCCCCCTGCCTGCCGCGGCCGATGTCTCCCCTGAGACCGCCAAATGGCTCCGAACAGCTCGATGCCACTTACCATCCAGGGCAAGCTGCTGCCGGTGCTCGGCAACAACCCGATGAAAGCCCGTGCCGTCCTTTACGCCGAAGATGAGGAAAACGACGTGATGTTGATGCGGATTGCCTGGAACAAGGCCGGCGTGACCAATCCCCTTCAGGTTGTGCCCGATGGCGAGGCGGCCGTGGCCTATCTCGCCGGCGAAGGCAAGTATGCTGACCGCGGCGTGTATCCGATGCCCTGTCTGATGCTCCTGGATCTAAAACTGCCCAAGATTCCCGGTTTGGACGTGCTGAAATGGATCCGCGCCCGACCCGCCATCCAGACGTTGCAAGTGGTTGTGCTCTCCTCGTCGGACCAACCCCGCGACGTTCATGCCGCGTACGCCCGCGGCGCCAACGCGTATCTGGTCAAACCTGCGAACACCGAGAGACTGACGGAAATGGCTTTGAGTTTGAAAGACTTCTGGTTGAGTCGAGCGCAACCGCCGCCCGAATGGTTGCAGAATGAGCCGCCACCCGACTACGCGTGAATACGGCGGTTCGAGCCCGGTCAGTTTACGGTCGTAGTCTGGAATCGGTGTCATCACGAGAGCCGTCGCATCGAGAGAGTGAGTAGTCCACTACTCACTACTCACGAATCACTACTCACTACTCAGGAAGGGGGCGTCTCCCGCAAAACCGTGGTTCAGTTCCACAACCTGTCAAAAACATTCTGCTTCGTCACGGTGCGTCTCCGTGCGCCTTGGTGCATCTCGGTGCGTCTTGGTGCGCAAACTTTCCAGTTCCGGGGCCGGTTCGCAAAGAACTGGGTGTATAATTGCGCCATGAGAAGAATACGATGTAACGATTCAAAAATGTAACCACTCGGCAACTATGCATTCACAAGACACCATTAACCAATTCATCGCCCTGCGCGCCAAAGGCCGGGCCCTGGGGGCCATCGCGGAACAACTGGGCATGGGCTTCGGCACAGCCTGGAAGTGGGCCGCCAAGTATAAGAACGAGATCGAACGCCTCCGTGCTCTTGAAATCGAACTCATCCAGGAACGCGTCCTGGCCGGTTACGAGCAGGAACTGACCCATCTCGCTGAAGAACTCAAGCGTGTCCAGGCCGAACTGCGCGGACGCGATTACGGCTACGTCAACACTGAACAACTCTATTGGTATCAAAACCAACTCCTGGCCCGCATCGACAAGAAGCGCACACCTCCAGTCAGTCCAGCCGACGAACCGGAATCGCCGGAAGGAGAGCCCTCGCCCAAAAGTGATGAAAAGTGATGAAAAGTGATGGCTTTACCAGGGGCCCAATGGCCATTGCGTGCATGTCTGAGCTTTAGTATCGTGCAGCCATGACACGCGGGGGTCCAGTTCTGGCGGCGCTGTTGCTAGCTTCCGGAGCCTTGGCCAGGGGGGAGAAGGTCGCGTGGATTCGCATCGACAGAGCCATCGGCCCGGCGACCGCCGGGTACGTGGCACGCGCTCTCAAAGTAGCTGATGTGGAGAGAGCGGAATGTCTCGTCATCCAGCTTGACACCCCCGGCGGCCTTCTCGAATCGACGAAAGAGATCGTGCAATCTTTCTATTCGGCCGCGCTGCCGGTCGTTGTCTATGTCGCCCCTGAAGGGGCGCACGCCACCAGCGCCGGCTGCTTCATCACACTGGCGGCGGACGTTGCCGCGATGGCCCCGCACACCGGCATCGGCGCGGCGCACCCGGTCAGTATCGGCGGCGGGGGGGGCGAACAAAAAGTTGACGACGTGATGAAGCAAAAAATGGAGAACTTCGCCGCCAGCTATATCGAAACCATCGCGGAACGCCACAACCGGAATGCCGAGTGGGCCCGGTCCGCCGTTCGCGAAAGCGCCAGTATCACGGCGGAGAAGGCCCTGGAATTGAACGTGATCGAGATCATCGCCCAGGATCGGGAGGACTTACTGAAGCAGCTTGACGGCCGCAAAGCAAAAGGTCGCGCACTGAAGACAGCGGCCGCAACAGTGATGCCGATACCGATGGTCGCGCGGGAAAGGGTCTTTCAGACGCTCTGGCGGCCGGAGGTGCTGTTCGTGCTCATGCTCATCGCTATGTATGGAATCATCGGCGAGTTGAGCAATCCGGGCGCAATCCTGCCAGGGGTCGCCGGGGCGATCGCGCTGATCCTGGCGCTCTACATGGGCTCGGTCTTGCCCGTGAACATCGCGGGTATCGCCTTGATCGTCCTGGCCATTGCGCTTTTCATTGCCGACGTGTTCGCCACGACTCATGGAGTCCTGACCGTTGGCGGTATCATTTCATTTGCCATCGGTGGTTTGATGCTATTCGACCGGGCCGGCCCGGCCTTTCGCTTGTCGCTCGTTTATATCATCCCGGCGGCGCTGTTGACCGCGGCCTTTTTCCTCTTTGTGGTCGGGGCGGGCCTGCGCGCGCAATGGCTTCCGGTCCGCGCCGGCAAAGAAACTTTAGTCGGCAAGACTGTCCCTGCCGCGACACCGATCAACAAAGATTCTGGCCGCGTATTCATTGAAGGAGAGTATTGGAACGCGACCAGCGAGTCGCCGGTGGCCGAAGGCCAGCCGGTGCAGGTCGTCGCCGTAGAGGGGCTGACGCTGAGGGTGAAACCAAATCCGCAGGAGGGCGCATGAATCCGGAGAGATTAATTCAATTAATGGTATGGGTCGGCACAATCATCATATTAGCGTTCATAATTTTGCCGACCGCGGTGCGCGTGTTGCGCGAATACGAGCGCGGCGTCATCTTTCGGCTGGGCAAACTGCTGCGGGCCAAAGGGCCGGGCCTCATACTGCTGATTCCGATTGTCGATCGCATGGTGAAAATGGACTTGCGCGTCATCACCATCGACGTCCCTAAACAGGAACTCATGACGCGGGACAATGTCCCGGCGACCGTCGATGCTGTCCTTTACTTTCGCGTCGTCGATCCCGAGGCGGCAGTGGTTAAGGTCGAGAACTATCTCAAAGCCACCTCCCTCATCGCTCAGACGACCTTGCGCAGCGTCCTTGGGCAGGCCGAATTGGACGAGCTGCTGGCCCATCGCGACAAAATCAACCAAACGCTTCAAGGGACGATCGACCGGCTGACCGATCCGTGGGGGATCAAAGTGACCGCTGTGGAAGTCAAAGATGTCGTGCTGCCGGACGGAATGAAACGTGCGATGGCGAAACAGGCCGAAACCGAACGCGAACGACGCGCCAAGATCATCGCCGCCGAAGGCGAATTTCAGGCAGCGGAAAAGCTCGTCCAGGCCGCGGCGATGATCCAGGAGCAGCCTATTGCCTTGCAACTGCGCTTCCTCCAAACCATGCGTGAAATTTCCAGCGAGCATAGCACGACGACGATTCTCCCGCTGCCCATCGATCTCTTTACGCCTTTTCTGAAAAAGCCCACCGATTCGCCCGGCGCTAAGTAATACGCATTGACAATAGTTTTAATTTGACAGATTTGGGCAGGCCCCGGTTGAAATTGGGGCTGCAGTCGTTTAGATTGCGAGGCGCAACGCGGGCGCCTCCTTCAATCCCCCAGCACGTGCACAACCACTTTCCTGCGATGCGGACTGCGCCGGTGTTCCCAAAGATAAATTCCCTGCCACGTTCCCAGGGCCAGACGACCGCGCGTAATCGGGAGGCTCAGGTTAACGGTCGTCAGCGCGGTGCGCACATGCGCCGGCATGTCATCATCGCCCTCCGCCGTATGGATGAAAATCTCATCGCCATCGGGAACCAGCCGGGCAAAGAAACTCTCGAAATCCCGGCGCACATCCGGATCGGCGTTTTCCTGGATGAGCAGCGACGCGGATGTGTGCTGCAGGTGGAGCGTGGCGAGACCGGTTGTGAATTCAGTTTGGGCGACGAAATCCGCGACACGGTCCGTGAATTCATAGAATCCGCGCCCGCGAGTGGCGATTTCGATTTCCGTGACGAGCTGTCGCAGCACTCCTCGCAGTGCAGAGCTTAAAGCGCACTGTGTAAAGTGAAAACCCCACTTTGCTCCACGCTCAAGGATTGCCTTTGGCAGCGAGCAGCCGTTCGAAATCCTGGTTTCGCGGGTACCCGCCCAGGAGCGCCTTCTGGTAATGCCACTGCGCCAGTTCCTTGAAGGGGGGTTGTTGCGTGGCATAAACCATGGCCAGCGAGTAATGCGCTTCGCCCCATCCGGGTCTGAGGCTGATAGCTTTGCGCAACGCCGCTTCACCCTGGGGGCGCATTCCCTTTTCCAGCAGCGCCTTGCCGAGAAAATACTGCGCGCGCCAATCGTCAGGCGTCATTTTCGCCGTGAGACTTAGATTGTCCGCCGCTTCGTCGTGCTTGCCTTGCTGAAAACGCAGTATGCCCAGAGTAAGCCGGCCCGCGGGATCCTGTGGGTCAATCGAGAGCAGTTTTTGCAGGTTTGCCTCCGCTTCGGCAGTTCGTTTCATGTCCATCTGCAACTGCGCCAAAGTCCCGAGCACATAAACGTTCTTTTCGTCCTGGCGCAGGATGTCCTGGAGTTTCTTCTCCGCGTCTTCAAAGCGCCCACTTTCAGTGGCCCGGCGCGCTTCATCCATTAACGGACCGGTCCCGGGAGGCAGCTCCCGCGATCTCCGCGCGAACGCGTTCGTGGCCGACATAGATACCCTTGTGTCCGGCTGCTTGATTAAGGCCAGTTCTTCCGGGGAATAAGGAACCTGGCGCGCCTCGTAAACCTCCAATCGCGCCAGCGCCAGCGCCAACTGGCGCTGAATGTCCGGGGGCGCTGCCTTGGCCGCCTCGGCCGGCTTCTTCTCCATCGCAACCTGCGCGCTGCGGAGCGCAAGATTGCTCGCCTGCAGTGAAGCGATCGTAGCCCGCGCGAGCTGCAGTTGTGACCCCAGTTCGTTCTTTCCGCCGCTTGGCGTGCCATTCAGCGGCTTCAGGCTGGCGATTTGCTGCTTCAGGTCATCGTTTTCCTTTTGCAATCTCTCACTCAGCGCCGTCTGATTATTGAGTTTCTCCTGAAGTCCGGCGATCAGCTTGCGTTCGCTTTCCATGGCTGCGGGGTCGGTGAGTTTCATGGCCGTGCCCTGTTGCTGATCGAGGGCGACCTTTAGCAGGTCACGTTCTTTCTGCAATTGCCTGATCCGTTCCTCGGCGCGGGCCATTTCCTGAGCGCCAGCCGGAGGCTGCACCGAGAGGGCCTCTTTGAGTTTTGCTTCCAGGATCGCATTATCCCTGGTCAGCCTGGCGATCTCCGCTTGAAGATCGTTCAATTGGTTCGTGAGCGAAGAACCGGCCGGTCCCGGCGTAACGGTTGCGACCACCGTCGGCGCATTGGTCCCTGGCAAATCGTGCGGGAGCGGTTGGAGGCGGGCGGCGATATATTCGAGGCGAAACTTGACAATGCGCTGATTCCAATCCGGGTGCGCGGCCTGAAAGCTCTTTAAGGCGTTCTGCGCTTCCATATAACGGCCCACTGCATCCCGCACCCGCCCGGCATCGTTTAAATTGTCCGCCTCCTGGATCAGGTGATAAATGCGCACGTACTGTTCATCAGCGCCCTGCGAGTAAGCCGGGCAGGACGCGGCTACAATGATTGCCCAAACGACAGCAAGACAACGAGTCATGGGCGGATAATAGCGCCGCAGCAGCGCTTGGCAACGCTGCCTTGCTTTACCGGTGGCAACCGCTCACGAGGCCGTCGCGGCGGCCGGGGGCGCGACGCCCTCGTTCTCCGGGGATGTTGGGCCGGGCAAATCGATCCAAAAGCGGCTCCCTTCCCCGCTCTTGGAAATTACGCCCACGCGACCGTGCATCCGTTCCACCGCTTTGCGCACAATCGCCAGCCCAACGCCGGTCCCGGGATAGCTATTGGCGCCGTGCAGGCGCTCGAAAAGGCCGAAAATCCTTTGCTGATGTTCCGGCGCGATGCCGATGCCATTGTCCTCGATCCAAAGACGCACGAGGCCCTCACGACTCTCGGTCGAAATGCGCACTCGCGGCTGAACTCCCGACTCGACGAATTTAACCGCGTTACTGATGAGATTCGTAATGATCTGCTTTAGCGTCGAGCGATTACCGTACACTGCCAGAAGCGGACGCTGCACCTCCACCATCGCCCCGGCTCCCGCGATCTCGGTGCTCATGTTGTCCAATACTTCGCCTGTCAATTGGTCGAGATCCAGGTTGGAACGATCCATTTCCGCCCTGCTCAGTCGGCTATATTTGAGCAGATCCTGCAACAGGATATCCATGTATTGGCTGGAGGACATGATCCGGCCCGTGTAGTTCCTTCCGGTCGGGCTTAATTCGGCGCTGCAATCTTCAATTAATGCCTGCGCAAAACCTTGCATAGAGCGCAGGGGGGAGCGGAGATCGTGCGAGATCGTGTAGTTAAAGGCCTCCAGTTCGGCATTGGCCTCGGTCAGTTCGCCGACGCGTCTTTCCAGTTGTTGATTGAGTTCCTGAATAGCCGCCTCGTGCTGTTTTCGCGTCGTGATGTCCCGCGCAAAGATATAAATGAGGCGTTCGGACACGAACGGGGAAGCCGTCCAGGCCAGCCAGCGGTAGGAGCCATCTTTGCAACGGTAACGCCCTTCGAAATAAGTGGCGCACTGCCCGTTCCGAAGCTGGTCCAACTGCGCGGCCATCGCGGCGTGCTCTTCAGGGTGAACGAAGTCCAGCCCGCATTTGGACTTGAGTTCCTCCTCCGAAAACCCGAGCACCTTTTCCCAGACAGGGTTGATCTGGAGAAAGCATCCGTCGAAATCGGCAATCGCCAGCAAGTCAAGGGCGAGCGTGAAGAAACGATTGCGCCTGGTTTCGATCTCCAGCCGGTCCGCGACCTCCGCCAGCTTGCGCCGATGCTCGGCTTCCTCGAGCTTTCGGAGTTGCTCGCCTTGGAGCCGGATTTGCTCGGCCTTTTTGTAAAGGTCAACAAAGACCGAAACTTTTGTCCGCAGCACGTCGGGGACAATCGGGCTTAAAATGTAATCCACCGCGCCAAGGGAATAGCCCTGGAAGATGTGCTTTTCGGAATCATTCAACGAGGTGACAAAGATGATCGGGACGTGCTCGGTTTTGGGTCGCTGGCGAATGAGCCCTGCTGTTTCGAAGCCATCCATGGTTGGCATCGAGACGTCGAGGAGGATCACCGCAAATTCCTGCCGCAGGAGATATCTCAGGGCTTCCTTGCCGGAATTGGCTCGCACCAGATTTTGGCCGAGACTGCTGAGACACGCCTCAAGAGCCAGCAACTTCTCGGGTCGGTCATCGACCAGCAGGATGTTAACCTTGCCCACCGGCTCAGCCGCTTTCACCGCACCGTTGCGGCCCGGCCCGGCACTGCGCGTGCGGACAGGCCCGGTCTCAAGACTGGCTGGATTGGACGGATTCATCGCATTACCGTCGGAGCCACAGGGCCATGAGGGACCGAAGTTGGTCCGCATCCACGGGCTTGGCAATGTAATCTGAAGCGCCGGCGGCGAAACACTTTTCGCGGTCGCCCTTCATGGCCTTGGCTGTGACGGCTATGACGGGCAGGTTTTCGAAATCGGCGATTTGCCTGATCGCGCCGATGGTTTCATAACCGTCCATGGTCGGCAACATGATGTCCATGAGCACGATGTTAATCTCGGGATCGCGCTGCAACAAGGCCAGGGCATCGCGGCCATTCTCGGCCGAAACCACGTTCATCTTGAACCGCTCCAGAACGCTGGTCATTGCAAAAATGTTCCGTACATCGTCATCCACGAGCAGAACCTTTTTGTTTTCCAGCACACCATGATAGAGTGATTCGATCATGCCTCGCTGGCGCGCCGGCAATTTGGCGGCATTGCGATGGAGGAAGAGAGCCGTTTCATCCACGAGCCGTTCCGGCGAATGCACGTCTTTAATCACGATGCTTTCCGCCAGTCCGCGAAGCTGGCGTCGTTCCTCCTCGCCCAACTCACGCGCCGTGTAGATCACTATTGGCAGCGGCCGGAGGCCAGCCTCCCGCTTGATTCTCTCCAGAAGTTCCACGCCGGACATATCCGGCAAACCGAGATCGAGTACCATGCAATCAAACCGTTTGGACCGAATCGCCTCCAGCGCCTCCTGACCGCTGCTGACCGCGGTCGTCTGGACATCGCCATTGCCGATCAATTGCGTGATGTTCGATCGCTGAGCCTCGTCGTCCTCGACCACGAGCAGGTCTTTTACGGGCCGTTCGATGAATTCCTTCAGTTCATGGAAAGCTTCCTCAAGGGAGGCTTTGTTTTCAGGCTTTTTCAAATAGCCCAGAGCTCCCTGGGTGATCGCCGGCTGCGGATCATCATCGACAGTAATGATGTGCACTGGAATATGGCGCGTCGCCAGATCGACCTTGAGCCGGTCCAGCACTCGCCAGCCGTCGAAGTCGGGCAAGTGAATGTCGAGTGTGATGGCGTCAGGCTTGAGTTCTCGCGCCAGGGCCAGAGCTGCCGCGCCCCTCGGCGCGACGACAGCTTTCAGGCCTTGCTCGTGCGCAAGTTCGACGAGCACCTTCGCGTAGTTCGTGTCGTCCTCGACAATAAGCACTGTCCGGTCGCCTGGCATGATCTGGCCGCGGTCATCATCCACTGAGATCTCCGGCTCCGCGGTTTCGACCGTTGCCGATTCGGCCGGCGCTGGAACCATTTCGGCTTCGATGGTGATAGGAATGTGCACCGGGCGCACTTGCTCCTTCCGCATCGGACGCGGCACGTGGCTTTGCGGCAGATAAAGCGTGAAGATGCTCCCCTGGCCAAGCGTGCTGGTGAGACGGATCTCGCCGCCGATCAGGCGGGCCAATTCCCGGCTGATGGCCAGCCCCAGACCGGTGCCGCCGTATTTGCGGCTGGTGCTGCCGTCGGCCTGCTGGAACGCCTCGAAGATGATCTGCTGTTTGTCTGGCGGGATGCCGATGCCAGTATCCTCAACAGCAAAGGCAACAACCGTGCGAGCCTGATTGAGAGTTTCGCGGTCGTCGTTCCATCCGGTGGTCGCGACAAACATACGGAACGAAACCGATCCCTTCTCGGTGAACTTGAACGCGTTGGAGAGCAGGTTGCGAAGGATCTGTTCCAGCCGTTGCGAGTCGGTGAAGATGTGCCGAGGCAGTTCCGGATCGAGATCGAGCCGGAACTCGAGGGCTTTGTTCTCCGCGACGTGACGGAAAGTGCGATCGACGTAGTCGCGCAATTCCGTGAAGCGAAGCTCGGCGATGTCGAGGGTGACAGTGCCGGACTCAATCTTGGAAAGATCGAGGATGTCGTTGATCAGAGTGAGCAGGTCCATGCCTGAGGCATGAATGGTGCGGCAGTACTCGACCTGCTTGGGCAGCAGGTTGCCCTCTGTGTTGAGCGACAACTGGTTGGCCAGAATGAGCAGGCTGTTCAGCGGCGTGCGCAACTCGTGCGACATGTTCGAGACGAACTCGGAGCGGTATTTCGAAGTCAGCACAAGCTGCTTGGCTTTTTCTTCCAGCGCCTGGCGCGCTTGCTCGACTTCGTTGTTCTTCCGTTCGACTTCGGCGTTTTGCTCGGCAAGCAGGCGGGCCTTTTCCTGCAGCTCGCGGTTCGTGTTGGTCAACTCTTCCTGCCGGCTCTGCAGCTCTTTGGCCAGCGATTGCGACTGCTTGAGGAGGTCTTCTGTGCGCATGTTCGCCTCGATCGTATTGATGACGATACCGATCGATTCGACGAGCTGATCCAGGAACGCCTGGTGTGTCGGACTGAAACGCTCGAAAGACGACAGCTCGATCACGGCCTTGACCTGACCTTCGAACAACACGGGCAGCACGATAATGTTCGTTGGCGGCGCCTGTCCCAGCCCGGAAGTGATCTGCACGTAATCTGGCGGCGCGTTTGTCACCAGGATGCGCTCCTTCTCGAACGCCGCCTGGC
Source organism: Limisphaerales bacterium (assembly GCA_022616725.1). Taxonomy (GTDB): domain Bacteria; phylum Verrucomicrobiota; class Verrucomicrobiia; order Limisphaerales; family JAKEEH01; genus JAKEEH01. The sequence continues at coordinate 12,829 of JAKEEH010000188.1, forward strand.
CGACCAACCCTTCGCCGACGGCAAACTTGTTCGCGACCCGTTTGCGGCTGCGATAGGCATAGCTGGCCAGCAGCTTGAGATGAGATTCGGATTTCTCCCCTTCGACCTCCTCGCGCGGACTTTCCATCATGTAAAAGACACCATGTTGGGCCGACACCACCGGGGCCAGTTCGGACAGAATGAGCCGCCCGACCGTCAGAAGATCTTTTTGCCCCTGGAGCATGCGAGTGAACTTGGCCAGGTTCGTCTTGAGCCAGTCCTGCTCGTTGTTTTTGATCGTCGTGTCCTTCAGGTTGCGGATCATTTCATTGATGTTGTCCTTCAACGCCGCCACCTCGCCGCGCGCATCGACCTGGATGAACCGCGTCAAGTCGCCCTTCGTCACCGCCGTGGCCACCTCCGCGATGGCGCGCACCTGGTTCGTCAGCGTGGCCGTCAACTGATTGACGTTGTCGGTCAGGTCCTTCCAGATGCCCGCCGCCCCAGGCACTTTTGCCTGGCCGCCCAGCTTGCCCTCAACACCGACTTCGCGGGCGACGGTCGTGACCTGGTCAGCGAACGTGGCCAGCGTGTCGATCATGCTGTTGATGGTGTCCGCGAGTTCGGCAATTTCGCCCTTGGCGTCCACCAGCAGTTTGCGCTTGAGGTCGCCGTTGGCGACCGCAGTCACGACCTTGGCAATACCGCGCACCTGGTTGGTCAGGTTTGCTGCCATGAAATTGACGTTGTCCGTCAAGTCTTTCCACGTGCCGGACACGCCTTTGACCTCGGCCTGGCCGCCCAGTTTGCCTTCCGTGCCGACCTCACGCGCCACGCGGGTGACTTCGGAGGCGAACGAGCTGAGTTGGTCCACCATCGTGTTGACGGTGTTCTTCAGTTCGAGAATTTCCCCTTTGACATCGACGGTGATTTTCTTGGTCAAGTCGCCATTGGCCACCGCGGTGGTGACGGAAGCAATGTTACGCACTTGCGAGGTCAGGTTGCTCGCCATCGAATTGACGTTATCGGTCAAGTCTTTCCAGGTGCCTGCCAGACCGCGCACGTCCGCTTGCCCGCCCAGCTTGCCCTCGGTGCCGACTTCGCGCGCGACGCGGGTCACTTCCGAAGCGAACGACCGTAGTTGATCGACCATCGTGTTGATGGTGTCCTTCAACTCAAGGATCTCCCCTTTGACATCGACCGTGATCTTCTTGGTCAAGTCGCCGGTCGCGACGGCGGTCGTGACCGCGGCGATATTGCGCACTTGTGAAGTGAGGTTCGCGGCCATGAAATTCACGTTGTCGGTCAGGTCTTTCCACGTCCCTGAGACGCCTTTGACGTCGGCTTGCCCGCCGAGCTTGCCTTCGGTGCCGACTTCGCGGGCCACGCGCGTCACTTCCGCGGCGAAGGAGCTGAGCTGATCGACCATCGTATTGACCGTGTTCTTGAGTTCGAGAATTTCCCCTTTGACATCGACCGTGATCTTCTTGGTCAAGTCGCCGGTCGCCACTGCGGTCGTCACGGCCGCGATATTGCGCACCTGCGACGTGAGGTTCGCCGCCATGAAATTGACGTTGTCCGTCAGATCCTTCCAGGTGCCGGCGACCCCTTTGACTTCGGCCTGCCCGCCCAGTTTGCCTTCGGTGCCGACTTCGCGGGCCACGCGGGTCACTTCCGAGGCAAATGAACGCAGTTGGTCCACCATGGTGTTGATGGTGTTCTTGAGCTGGAGGATTTCGCCTTTGACATCGACGGTGATTTTCTTCGACAAATCGCCGTTGGCTACAGCCGTGGTGACCTCCGCAATGTTGCGGACCTGTGAGGTCAGGTTACTGGCCATCGAATTCACCGAATCCGTCAGGTCCTTCCAGGTGCCGGCGACCCCTTTGACTTCGGCCTGCCCACCCAGTTTGCCTTCGGTGCCGACTTCGCGCGCCACACGCGTCACTTCCGCGGCGAAGGAGCTGAGCTGATCGACCATCGTGTTAATGGTGTCCTTCAGTTCGAGAATCTCGCCCTTCACATCGACCGTGATTTTCTTCGAGAGGTCCCCTTTAGCGACCGCGGTAGTCACACCCGCGATATTGCGGACCTGGGCCGTGAGGTTGCTGGCCATCGAATTGACCGAGTCGGTCAGGTCCTTCCAGGTGCCGGCGACACCTCTGACTTCAGCCTGGCCGCCCAGTTTGCCTTCGGTGCCGACTTCGCGCGCCACGCGCGTCACTTCCGCGGCGAAGGAGCTGAGCTGATCGACCATCGTATTGACGGTGTTCTTCAACTCGAGAATCTCCCCTTTGACATCGACCGTGATTTTGCGCGACAGGTCGCCTTTCGCCACCGCCGTGGTTACAGCGGCGATGTTGCGGACTTGCGACGTCAGGTTGCTGGCCATGGAGTTGACGTTGTCGGTCAGGTCCTTCCACGTGCCGGCGACGCCTTTCACGTAGGCCTGGCCGCCGAGAATTCCTTCGGTGCCGACTTCGCGGGCCACGCGCGTCACTTCTGAAGCGAAGGAGCCAAGCTGATCCACCAGCGTGTTGATCGTGTTCTTGAGCTGCAGAATTTCCCCCTTGACATCGACGGTAATCTTCTTTGTCAGGTCGCCGTTCGCCATCGAGGTGGTCACCTCGGCGATGTTTCGCACCTGCGCGGTCAGGTTGCTCGCCATGGAATTCACCGAATCCGTCAAATCCTTCCAGGTCCCGGCCACGCCTTTGACCTGCGCCTGCCCGCCCAGTTTGCCTTCGGTGCCGACTTCGCGCGCCACGCGCGTCACTTCCGCGGCGAACGAGCTGAGCTGGTCCACCATCGTGTTGATCGTGTTTTTCAGTTCGAGAATTTCCCCTTTGACATCGACAGTGATCTTCTTGGTTAGGTCGCCATTGGCCACTGCCGTCGTCACTGAAGCAATGTTGCGCACCTGCGACGTCAGGTTCGCGGCCATGAAATTCACATTATCGGTCAGGTCCTTCCACGTGCCCGACACGCCTTTGACTTCGGCCTGCCCGCCGAGCTTTCCTTCCGTGCCGACTTCGCGGGCGACGCGTGTCACTTCCGAAGCGAAAGAGCGAAGCTGATCCACCATCGTGTTGACGGTGATCTTCAGTTCCAGGATTTCCCCTTTGACATCGACGGTGATTTTCTTGGTCAAGTCGCCGTTGGCGACGGCCGTCGTCACCGAAGCAATGTTGCGCACCTGTGAGGTCAGATTGCTCGCCATGAGGTTGACGTTGTCGGTCAGGTCCTTCCAGGTGCCGGCGACGCCCTTGAGACGCGCCTGGCCGCCGAGCTTTCCTTCGGTGCCCACTTCGCGCGCGACGCGGGTCACTTCGGACGCAAAGCCGCCCAACTGATCGACCATTGTATTCACGGTTCGGGCGGTGCGCAGAAATTCTCCTTCCAGCGGGCGGCCTTCGATATCAATCGCCATCGTTTGCGAAAGATCGCCCTTGGCGACGGCGCCGATGACGCGGGCGGTTTCGGCGATGGGATGAACCAGGCAATCGATCAGGTTATTCACAGCCCTGACGCGCTGTGCCCAACCGCCACCAACATGCCCAATGGGAAGGCGCTCATTGAGCTTGCCTTCTTTGCCGACCACGCGGTTGATGCGATTAAGGTCCGACGTTTGCTCCTCCATCATTTCGGCCACGTCATTGAAAGTGTCGGCGACTTTCCCGGCGTTGCCCACCCAATGAATCGGCAACCGGACAGAAAAATCCCCCTTCTTCAGAGCGGTCAGTGCGCGGAGCACCTCTCGAAGCTCAACAGACACACCTCCATCCGCGGGCTTGCCGCCGTTGGCGCCGTTCCCGTCACGGTCGCGCTCCTGCTGAGTTGGCGCCACGCGTGCGGCTCTTTCTGGGCGGGTGGCCCGAGGACGAGGTTTCGCTGGGGCTTCGATGATTGCTGGCGTGCTCTTTTTCATGTTCAAACAGACCTATTGGGGGTTCATTCGGCAGTCGCAGGCACTTTGGGCCCTCGTGTCGTTCTCACGAGGCCGCAAAAACCAAGGATCTTTTCCAAATTGCACGCGACGGCTTCTCGGGCGTCCAGCATCCTAACCGGGTTTTCCGCCTCCTGCCAAATGGGGTATTCACCCACCCACCATTCACCACTCGCCCTTCACCACCCCTCATCTCTTATCTCTCACCCCTCATCTCTCATCTCTCAACAGCATCAGCAGCTTTCACCGTTGCATTTTCCACTTTGAGGCGCTCATCTTGAGGTGAGCGATGGACCATACCAAGCGCGTTTACAATGATATCTTTGAGATGCTCCCGACCGAGGAGAACCCCTCCCCCATGGTGCGCATCAACCGATTGAATCCGAACCCTGACTTCCCCCTGTTTGCGAAACTCGAGTGGATGAATCCGTTCGGCTCAGTCAAGGATCGGGCGGCGTGGACGATGCTGCGCGACCTGGAGAAACGGGGAGAGATCAATGAAAAACGGGGTATTGTCGAGCCGACCTCGGGCAACACCGGCATCAGTCTGGCCGCGATGGCACGCGCCCGGGGGTATCACATGCGCGCGGTGGTCCCGAACAAGGTGCCCCTGGAGAAGAAACTCCTCCTCAAAATTGCCGGCGCCGACCTCGACGTGATTTCGGACGAGTTGTGTCCCGCTCCCGGGTTGGGGGATGGTTCCATCAACCTGGCCAAAACCCACGCCAAGGCGCAGGCGCACCGTTACGCCATGCCGAACCAGTACGAGAATGAGCACAATGTTCAGGCGCACCTGCAGACCACGGGCCCCGAGATTTGGCGGCAGACCGACGGCAGAATCACCCATCTATTCGTCTCGCTCGGCACCTGCGGCACCGTCAGCGGAACGAGCAAGTTCCTGAAGAGCAAGAACCCGGAAATCAAAGTGATCGCGGTTCAGCCGACGGAAGGCCACGATGTGCCCGGCTTGCGGAACGTGTCGCAACTCGGTGTCTCGAAGCTGTTTGATTCCTCGCTGGTGGATGACATTCTGGAGATTGAATTCCGTCTGGCTTACGCCCGGGCGCTGGACCTTTGCCAAAACGAGGGTCTGCTGGCCGGCCCGAGTTCGGGCCTGATTTTCGAAGGCACGCGCGAAATAATAATGCGTGACAAAAAGGGGCTTGGCGTGATGATCTTTCCTGATAATATTTTTAAGTACACATCGAACATGGCCAAACACATTGCCGGCTTGATGTCCGGCACCCAGGCCTAGAAAGGAACGACTATGATGACAAGCTATGCGCACCCGGAAGTTCTCGTCTCGACTGATTGGGTCAAGGAGAACCTCGGCACACCGAACATTAAACTCGTCGAAATTGACGTCGATACCAAAGCCTACGAGGCCGGGCACATTCCCGGCGCGGTTGGCTTCAACTGGCAGACGCAACTGCAGGACCAGGTTCGCCGCGATATTATCAGCAAGGAGGCCTTCGAAAAGCTCGTCGGCGATGCGGGCATTTCTCCGTCGGACACGGTCATTGTTTACGGCGACAACAACAACTGGTTCGCCGCTTACGGCTTTTGGTTGTTCAAGATTTATGGCCACAAAGACGTGCGCCTCATGAACGGCGGGCGGGTCAAATGGCTCAATGAATCCGACAAACAACTCGTCACCGACGTGCCCCAACCCACGCCCGTCCAGTATAAGGCCACCGGGCCGCACCTGGAATTCCGCGCCATGGTGCCGTTGGTCTTCGAAGCTTCCAAAGGCGGCTGGAACCTCGTCGATGTCCGCAGTCCGGACGAATTCACCGGTAAAGTCATCGCTCCTCCGGGCATGAGCGAGACCGCGCAGCGCGGCGGGCATATTCCGAATGCGAAGAGCATTCCCTGGAGCACTGCCGTCGCGCCCGATGGAACGTTCAAATCCGCGAACGAATTGCGCTCGATTTACATTGATCAAAAGGGCGTCGATCCCAATAAACAAACCATCGCCTACTGCCGCATCGGCGAACGATCGAGCCACACCTGGTTCGTGCTCAAATATCTTCTCGGCCTCGAAAACGCCCGCAACTACGACGGAAGCTGGACCGAATACGGCAACCTTGTCGCCGCGCCAATCGAGAAAGCATAAGGATTGATGCCGCAGGGCGCGGAGAGTTCCTCCGCGCTCTGCCCTTTTTGTCCCCTTTCGTGGGCCAAGCGGAAATTGTCCTCCCTCGCCGAGAGGAGCCGAAACGGCATCCGTTGGCCAGATTACTTTCGTCGTCTCTTAAGAAACCAGACCAGGAATATCGCCATAACCAAGGCGACCAAAAAAGTCTCTTCAGTCGACCACTTCTTGGCGATCTCGTGAAGATTCTTCTCGGCTTCGGGAAAGAATGCGCCAAAGAGCATCGGGCCAAGAGTGCTGTCGAGGTTAAGGCACAGCAATATTGAAAGCGTCGAATCGTTGAACCGCAGAGGCGAAGGCGCAGAGCGGGAATGACAATGAAAATTGAAAATTGCAAAATGCAAATTGCTCTCCAGTCGTAGTAGTCTCCGTATATGCGGAAGCGGACTGTCATAGCGGTGATTGCGGTGGTGGCGATTGGGGTCGCGGCGTTCTTGGTTTCGCAGGTCATAGCGGTGATTGCGGTGGTGACGATGGGCGTTGCGGCGTTTTTAGTTTCGCAGTTGTCCGGACCGAAACGGGAGACTTTGGAGTGGCATAAGAGGAAGTACTTTTCGGCGCGTAATGGCGGCGGAAGGTTGGAGGATTTGTTTGTAGTCCATGGCCCAGACGCACTGGTGCAACGGTACTGGCGGCGCAAATTGAATCGCATCGATTTTCACCGCGAGGCCCTTGTGGATGGAGGTGTGCTGGAGCAGCAGATATTTGTAATTTCGCACCGTCAGCCCCGACGTGTAGCGAGAGAAGTGTGGAGTATTCTGCTCGATGTGTTTACCAACGACAATAAACTGGGGTTTACGGAACTGCGTCCGACCGACACAAACGCGCTGACCGTCACTGCACCTGCTGAGGCGATGCAGAAATTGGAAGAGTTGGTGCGTCAAGCCGACGTGCCGGAGGATGGGAAATAGAAGATGCGCAAACGCATCGTCATAGCGGTAATTGCGGTGGTGGCGATTGGGATTGCGGCGCTTTTGGTTTCGGAGCTGCCGGGACCTAAACGGGGGACGGTGGAGTGGCATAAAAAGGAATTTGAGAACGGGCGAAGGTTGACCTGGATCGGCACGATCGTCCGCCGTTGCCCAGCTCGACTGCGACACTCGTATGTTGAATCGAGATACAAACGTTGGCTGTTTCACCGGCAGGCACTGATCGACGTCGGCTACTTCGAAGAGAAGGCGTTCATTGTGTCGAATCGCCCACCGCACGAAGTCGCTAACGCTCTTTGGCTCACAAGGCATGAATGGTCCACGAACAGTTTGGTGGGGATCCCAAGCATTCGCGTCGACCGGTCGAACAGCGTAATGATTGTAGCGCTGCCTAACCAGATGCGGCGATTGGAGGAACTGGTGCGTCAAGCCGACGTGGCGGAGAATCGGGAGTGACCAGAAAGACGGCGGGAAAGAACCGGTTTGTCCCTCATCCTGGCCTTCTCCCCGAGGGAGAAGGAATCGCGTTCGACCGTTTTTATGTATTTGGCTACGCATTGGATCCAGACGCCGGTTTACGGGAGGCTCGCTATGCGTGGCGCGGCAAGTTAAAGTTTGCCTGTGCGGAAGCGGATTGTCAGAGCGTTGATTGCGGTGGTGGCGATTGGGGTTTTGGCGTTTTTGGTTTCGCAGCCGAAGCGCGGGACGGTGGAGTGGCATAAAAGGGAATACTTGAAGGCGCGGAAGCAAGTCGAGAGACGGACTATGCTGGACCATTTGAAGCGGCTTTACGTCAACATCAGGAAGGCGCGAAACTACAGGTTCCGTAGCGTGTCCGACGGAGAAATGCGCAGGCACCAGATGGCGTTGATAAGACTCGGGTTTCTCGAAGCGAAAACGGTTAGGGTAAGCAAACTGTTGGCAGCCCAACTCAAGAGTATCAAGGATGCGGGGCAGGCAGTGATTCCACAGGAGCGCCTCCGGTTTACAGAGCTTTCGGTACCGCCAATCGTTTCTATTCCCAGCGCGGTTAATGTAGTGGCACCTCGGCAAGATATTGCCACGTGGGAGCAGTTGATTCACAAAGCGGATGAGCAAGCACCTCCGATAGTGGTTATGAAACCTATAGGAACCAACACCCGCTTGAGGTTGAGGGTACCGGAGGATGTTCCCGAAATCGAGGAGATGATTCGCAAACAAGACGGGGTGATTCGCCGAGGCGACGCTCGGAAACATCCGAAGTGAGCCATGCGGAAGGGGATTTTGATAGGGCTGATTGCAGTGATGGCGATTGGGGTTTTGGCGTTTTTGGTTTCGCAGCCGAAGCGCGGAACGGTGGAGTGGCATAAACGGGAGTACAAAGCGGCGTTTGAGCCGGGGATACTGGATATCGAGTTTCTTGCAGATCGTATTCCAGGCGCGATGCAAACGGCATACTGGTTGCGCAGAGAAAAACGCATTGAGATCCACCGCCAGGCACTGATTGAGGCTGGATACTTCGGAGAGAAAGTGTTCATCGTGACGAACCGCCCGCCCCGCAAAGTCGCTTTTGCTGTTTGGAGGACAATTCATTTCGAATTTCTGAAAACGAACGATTTGGCGGGGATCCCGATTATTCGCGGCATCGGGTCGAACAGCGTGAGAATTGTGGCGCAGCCAAAAGCATATGGGAAGATTGGAGGAATTGGTGCGCCAGGCGGATGTGCCGGAGGATCGAGAGTGACGAGAACGACAGCGGAAAAGAACCAGTTTGTCCCTCATCCTGGCCTTCTCCCCCGGGGAGAAGGAATACTTCGGGTACCCAGGGTAGAGCCGACTGCGTCGTCTCGACCCTGGGCTACTATCTTCTTGCCCCTTCGGGGCTGCCGTATCACGCCGCAAGCCTAAGCAAGGCCGCCAATTGCCTGGCGACAGGGTCAATAAAATCGTCATCCGCCCAATACTCGTTGTGGGACAAGGGGTTCCACGAGCTGAACCAGCCGCCGACATTAATCTTGCGGTCTTCGATTCTCGGATTGGCCAGGTACTCGGGGCAAAGGGGTTTCACCGGGTATCCCAGAACGTCGTCTGAATCGTAAAAGTTAAGCCAGCGCGCCGCATCGGCGATGTGTGGCGGCAGCGTTTTTCTGGGAAACTCGAATCCGGCGTAGGGATCGAGCGCCAGGCTGAAGACGGCGATGTTCGAGCCAAAGGTGATAATCGAAGCGAGCGTTTCCAAACGCTCAAACGGCGTCGCGCCATAGCCGTCACCGGCCGGATTGGGTTGCTGCCGGTCCCAAATATAATTCGACATGATGTAGCTGCCCAGAGAGTGGGCCATCACGACAAGCAAGCCGCCATGACCCAATTGGCCGCGCAAGCCGATCAAGCATTCATGAATGCGGTCGTGAATCTGGAAATAGAAGTCCTTCCGTTGGGAGGGCTGACGCTGGTAGGCGACAGCGTCGCCGAGGTTGTTAATGACAAACCTTCGCCAGGAGGTCCAGTTGAGGCCGCCGAGTTTGCCCAGGAGCGCCTCCTGGTTCCGTTGCAGGATGTCACCCCAAAAGGCGCGTTGCCAGGCAATCGCCTTTGCGTCTGCCCCATTTTCGACCACGCGGCGCTCCAGTGACCGGATCAGCGCGTCCGTGCTCTGATCGAACCTCTCGCGCGTCTGGCTGCCCATCCCATGCACGATCAACACGCCGAGCCTTGCTGCCATTTCGCCTCCTCGCAACTACTCGCGCCACATCCCCCAACCACAGCGTTCCGCAGTGTCGATCCGCTCGATGCGTTTGATGTTCTCGTTCGCCCATTTGCCCGCTGCCGCCTGCAAAGATCGTGCTCTTTCCTGAGCGTTGGCGGCGCAGGCATTGAGTTCTGTAATATCGCTGAAAAAGCGGTCGGGCCCCGCCGTGGTCGCCGCGACCCTTCTCGACCTCGTTCGTCTGTTGGTGCTCATTTGACAAGTTGATAGTAATAATGGACAGCAGCAGCCCAGATCTTTTGTTGCGCTGAGCTTTCATCAAGGTCCTCCAGCATGCCCTTATAAAGATCAAGCCGAGCCCGTAAGTCGCCGAGCTTTTGCGAATCCGGCGTCGCCGCGGCGCCACTGTCTTCGCGCACCTTGAAGTTTTCCCGACGCAGCGCCGCCTCCAGGTCGTGAATTGAGCCTTTGAGCGTGTTTCGGAACGCATGATAGTTCAGATAACCTTTCCCCGGATTGTGCAAAACCTCCCGAGGAAGCTGCGTGCCTGCGAGCACGAAATTTCCAGCGGTGCCTGATTCGAGGCTGTATTCCGTAAACTCGTTCGGGACGAACCGCTCCAGTGTATCAAGACGCGCCACGATATCTCTCGCTTGCGGCTCGTCGGGCAGTGCCCGCAGTACGCCGTAAATGCCCTGCTTGGCCGCTTCCGAGTACACGGTTGCGGCGGGAGATGC